>JAGGUR010000091.1 GCA_021158425.1 Candidatus Cloacimonadota bacterium
AATTGCAAAATTGGCGGTTTTTATACTCACGAGAAAAAAGAATCTGGCAAACGAACTGGATTCTATATCACAGATTTTTCTGGTAATCAAATGGTAATGGCTGATGTGAATTCTACATCTTCCTATCGTGTCAGCAAGTATGGTGTTAATGTAAAAGCATTTGAAAAAATCGGTATTCCTGCTCTGGAAAATGCTAATAAAACTGCCGATTTAATCATCATTGATGAGATTGGAAAAATGGAAATGTTCAGCCCAAAATTCTGTAAAATGTTGGAGAAAATATTCAATTCTCAAAAACCTGTGTTAGCAACTATAAAAAAGATAGATTGTAAATTGACTTTAGAACTAAAAGCCAGAGATGATGTTGTGATATTCCATTTGACAATTCAAAATAGAGACGAAATGGTAGATAGGATTATTGATAGATTATCTTTGATTTTGTAACTCTCAATATGGAATCCCAATCTCCAGATTAGGGAAAATATTAAAAGAAAATTTTTGAAATAAATTTACAAAAATTGTAACCATCCAATACAATTTCCGTTATATAAATAGAAAGCCAAAAGGATAAAATTTTGGAATCTGAAAAGAAAATAATCCTAAAAGCAAAAAAGGACATTAAGGCATTTGATTATCTTTATCGGAAATATTTTCCAAAAATTAATAATTTTGTCTTTCATAGAGTGAATGAAGAAGCTAATAAAAATGATATTGTTTCAAATGTCTTTTTCAAAGCAATGAAACGGTTGCCTCTGTATCGTTTTAAAAATCCCAGAAACTGTGCTTTCTCTTCCTGGTTATTTAAAATTGCAGTAAATGAAATTAACCAGTATTACCGGAATATAAAGCAAGAAGAGAAGATTAAAAATAACCTGAAAAATAATCCTCAACCAGTTTCTCAAACACATAATGAAACAGATTTTGATATTGTTAAAGAGAAAATGAGAAGTTTATCATTATATGAGCAAAATTTGATATCACTTAGATTCTTTGAGAAGATGAAAAATAAGGAAATCGCACAAATTCTTGGTAAAAAAGAAAGCACTATTAAGGTGCAGGTTCACAGAACTATAAATAAATTAAAAAAGTTATTAAATTGAGAAATAAAATAATAAGACTCAAAGCCCAATCATTTTCACTAAGACTTATTGATGCACAATAAGAGAGTAGTTTTGAAATTTAAAAATATATTCATATTTTCTTTGTGCCTTTGTCCGTCCTCCGTAGAAGTTCTACTTCGGAGGATGGATGGCTTTGTGGTGAAAGGAATTTTATGAAAAATTTTGAAGAAAAATTACAAAAATTAAATATCCCCGGTATTGAAGACGACCCTTTTGAAGATGAGCTTAGAAATAATATTTTGAATAAATATTTTAAGCCGGAAATAAAATACAAACACAAATTGAAATTAGCGTATAGTCTGGCATGCTTAATTGCAGTATTATTAGTTTTAACATTGATAAAACCACAAATTGCTTATAGGATTAACCAACTTGCATTCCAGAAAAGTGAAGAGACCGAGTTTCCGGCTGAAAGTGATTATCCATTAATCGGTGATATGACTTATACATCAATCTATAATCCAACATTGTCAGATAAAATAGACCCAAATAGATATACAGAAGATAAAGCATACATTATAAGAAGGTATAAATCTCGTAATAATGAAACTATAATGATAGTTTCTGAGTTTGGCCAAAAAGCAAATTACAACCATACGAAAATTACATATTAAAGAATTACAGTCCGAAGGATCTGCCTTTGGCATGAGAGGAAGAAAAAATGAAAACGAAAAAACAAATTCCAATTATTCTCTTAATTGGATTAATTTCAATGCTTGTATTGGTTACACCACTATCTGCAAAGTCTAAAGCATATCTGGGAGTCTATCTGAGTGACATACCTGAATCTAAATATGAGAAGTATGAGATTAAAGGTCATTATGGAGTACTGATACAAAAAGTAGTTAAAAATAGTCCTGCAAAAGAAGCAGGTTTGAAAAGTAGAGATGTTATATTAGAGATTAATGGAGAAAAAGTCTATACTCATGGTCAAGTTACGAAAATGCTTTCAAATTATGAACCGGAACAGGTTATAAAAATTAAAATACTCAGAGATGGTAAAGACAAAACCTTTAAAGTCACATTGGGTAAGAAAAAAGGATTATTTGGAGAGGGAACCAAAGCATATTTAGGCGTTTATTTAGAAGACCTATCCGATGAGGATTATGACGAGATTGGTCTGGATGATAATTATGGTGTATTGGTTGAAAAAGTTGTTGATGATGGGCCCGCTGAAAAAGCAGGCATTGAAGATGATGATGTAATAATGGAAATTGAAAAAGATAAGGTGTATACTTCTGACCAAGTTTCTAAAATGTTATATAGTTTTGAACCTGAACAGGAAGTAGAAGTGCTTGTATTTCGTTCTGGTGATAAGAAATCGTTTAATGTAAAATTAGGCGAAAAAGAAATTGGTTTTCACGATTTTGACTTTGAAAGATTTTTTGATAAGCCAAAGTCAGTTTTCATTTACAAATATAAAGATGATGACACACTAAATACGGAGAAGGTTGAAATCTCTTTTGATGGCTTTAATATTTATATTGATGATGAAAATGAAAAGTTGCATTTTAATTTAAAGAATTTTCTTGAAGGACTGGAAAAACTGGAGAAATTGGATAAACTGGATTCTCTAAAAAATTTCGAAGAACTGCCTGAAATGAAGATTGATATAAATACGGATGAAGAAGATTTAGGCGGAGCAATATAATTAATGTACATCCGCTAACTATAAAAACCTTAAACCTTGCGAATGGGCGAAGACCTTCGCAAGGGCATATGTCCGCCCATTACGGAGGTTTCTCCGCCAGCCTGGGAATTAACCATCCGTAAGGTTGTAAAATCCCTACTATTCATCAATTTCTCTTACAACATCAAGAATAGTACCATCGCGGTATTCAATAAGGGTAATGATTCTGTCTTTAAATTTTGGTTTTTCCGGAACTCCAGTAATTCCTTCAACTTCTTTCTTAATATCTTGTATATTTCTAATAGGAAGCTTTGAATTCTTGAAATGCTCAATCAGGTCTTTCCTTCTGGGATTTATAGCAATTCCTCTTTCACATACCATCACATCAATAGTTTCTCCTGGAGTGGAAATTGTTGTAACTTTGTCTTTAATAATAGGTACTCTATTTCTATAAGAAGGCACCACAATCATTGCTAATTTAGCACCAGCAGCAACATCAGTATGCCCACCTATCCCGTGCAGAAGTATGCCATCAGAATGAGTATTTACATTCACATTGAAATCAACATCAATTTCTGTGGCGCCTAAAAATCCAATATCCTGACGATTTACCAGACAGCCTTTGCTGTGATAATTTGCATACATTGTCATTGGTGTTTCCACATGATAAAGGTCATTTTTGAATGACTCTATTGCTTCAGTATCAAATACCTGACCATCATAAAGAACATCTATTAAGCCTTCGTGAAGCATTTCCACAGCATATTTTGTAACTCCACCATTTATAAATCTTGCTTTGATTTTTTCTTTTCGCATAACATCTGCAAGGATTTTTGTAATAGCAAGAGAAATTCCGCCAGCTCCGGTTTGAAAGGAAAATCCATTCTTGAAATATGAAGATTCTTTAATGAACTGTGCAGCCATTTGAGCGATTTTTAATCGGGTTGGTGACCGTGTTATTCGTGTTGTTCCAGAAACAATTAACCCTGGGTCACCAATTTGGTCTACTTTTACTACATAATCAACATGAGTGGCTGGCACTGAAAAAGGCACAAGTGGATAAGGCAACAAATTATCAGTTATTACAACCACTTTATCGGCATATTGCCAGTCAATTGCAGAATAGGCAAGAGGTCCACAAGCAGAAGGGCCGTCCACTCCGTTAGCATTTCCATAATCATCTGAGCTTGGTGCAGCAATAAAAGCCACATCTATGTGGACATCTCCATCTTCCACAGCACGGACTCTACCACCGTGTGTTCGCAAAACTGCCACAGTTGGCAGACCGCCATAAGAAACAAATCTACCAACAGGTCCGTTCATACTACCTTGAATATTTCTGATTACACCACTTTTGATATGTTCTATCAAAGGTTTATGGACAGGAAATAGTGCTGATGGAAACAAAGTAAGTCCTTTAATTCCCATCCTTGCTATTTCATCAACAACCATATTAACCACAAAATCACCATTACGAAGATGATGATGAAAACTAATTGTCATTCCATCTTTGAGCCCAACTGCTTCTATTGCTTCTTTGAGTGATGAGAGTAATTTTTTATCTCCTGGTTTACTAACTGGGATTGGAGGCGCTGTTCTTTTGCCACCTCCGTTATCAACAAAAGCTCCTTGAAATGGTCTTAATTTTCTTCCTTCAATTTCATCAGGAATTAATCTTCCAACTGCATTTTTTGTAAATTTCATTATGTCTCCTATATTTTGATAAGTTGCTGAAATCTGCAAAATAGATATTTTTTTGACCTCAATCCTTTCCTAAAGGGAGAGAAAGACAAGATTCTCCTTCTCCTTGTACGTACAAGGAGAAGGAGTTAGAGGTTGAGGTAAATTTGTGGTTTAATCTCAGCAATGAAAACTAAATCATATTTGCCTATTTTGCATATCTCATCTGGAATTTTGGTTAACATTTCGGGTGTATCTGAAGTTTCCCCAAAGGGAATTTGGCAGAAATGACAAAGGCGTAAAGCCAGATACACTCTGTTATACGCCGTTGCATCTACTCCTCCGCCTCTTTTCTTGCCTTCTCTACTATCCATTTGTTTCCCAAGTTTCCACTTTTCCACCTTCTCCCGACTTCATCGGGATTCGGTGGGCAGGCAAATTTCTATAAATACTTTGCCGCCATCTCAGCAAGCACAGACCTTTCACCTTTAATAAGCGTAACATGTCCAGCTAATTTTTCATTCTTGAATTTTTCAACCACCACACTTAAGCCATTACTTTCCGAGTCTAAATATGGAATATCAATCTGATATGGGTCTCCTGTAAGGACTACCTTTGTACTATCTCCAGCTCTGGTAATAATAGTTTTCATCTCATGTGGAGTAAGATTTTGTGCTTCATCAACAATCATAAATTGGTCTGGCAGGCTTCGTCCGCGAATATATGTCAAAGGTTCAAGCTCAATAAAACCATAATCCATAAATTCATCAAGAGATGAACTTCGTTTTCCGATTTTATTCTTTTCTGATTTTTGTTTTTCATGACTATGTAGTAAAATTTCCATATTATCATAAATTGGTTGCATCCATGGATTGTACTTTTCTTTTTTAGTTCCAGGCAGATATCCAATATCTTTCCCGAGCGGGAAAATAGGACGAGTTACCACTAACCTTGTATATTTTTCTTCTTCAATAACTTTTTTCAATCCAGCAGCAAGTGCAAGAAGTGTCTTTCCTGTCCCTGCGATTCCAATAAGTGAAACGATTTTTATATCATCATCTAAAAGAATCTCAAAAGAAGCCTCCTGCTCAGGATTCAAAGCTTGAATGCCCCATATGGGGTTTTTATTATAATAACTTAAAGGAAGTATAACATTTTCATCTTTGTGGTATTTAGCAATTATGTGATTAGAAAATCTTTTTTTCTCAAATATCAATATAAATTGATTATAACATTGAAGACCAAATGTGTTTTCCATTCTTCCCTTTTCTTTGAATTCTTCAATCTTTTCAGCGGTAGTTTCATATCTGAGAATACCAGTATATAATTCTTCAAAATTAACAGTTTCCTGTTCATAGTTTGCAGCTTTAAGTCCAATCGCATCAGCTTTTATACGCACATTTGAATCTTTTGAAACCATAATAACTTCTTTGTCTGGATAATTCTTATGAAAATGATATGCAGTTCCGATAATTAGATTATCATTCTCATCAGTTATTAGAATATCTTCTATATCATCTGATATTTTATGGGCAAGAGAAACCTGTAGAGTGGAGCCATTTTTGAGTTTAACCCCCTTTGATAATGAATTCTGCTCTCGCAATTTGTCTAACAATCTGCTAACCTGTCTTGCATTTCTGCTTTTCTCATCCAGACCTTTTTTAAAGTTATCAATCTCCTCAATAACAGTTATTGGAATAACAACTTTTGCATTTTTATACGCAAACATAGCGTTAGGGTCATGAATCAAAACATTTGTATCCAGAACATAGATTTTTTCCATAATTTCCTTTCTTTTTTTAACCACGAATTAACACGAATTAACACTAATAAATTTTAGTTATTATCCATGGCCTCACTCAAATTCACTTGGTATTTGTTTCGCCATCTTTTCCATCCAAGGGATAATGCGCTCCATCCATAAAAGATCAGAATAATAAAATCAGCGTCTATCAGTTCCATCTGCGTTCATCTGTGTGCTATTACGATAACCGAATATTTTTATTGACAATATAAAATCAATAAACCTACAAAGGAAATAAATGTCAATATTTTTTACAAAATCAAACTGGAGATTGATATGATATAAACCACTAACTAGCACGAACTGATTTTAGATATTGATAAAAAAGTTTGTGATAGTTCGTGTTTGTTCGTGGTAAAATATTCATAGGAGGAAAGATGTATAATATAGTTGAAGGCAAATATATTGCTGAAAATAAGAGCTTTGCAATTGTTGCCAGCCGCTTTAATGAACTTATCTCTCAAAAATTAATTGATGGTGCTCTGGATTGTTTGAGAAGGCATAAGGCAGATGAGAAAAATATTACACTTATCTGGGTACCCGGAGCATTTGAAATCCCTTCTGTTGCTCAAAAATTGGCAGATTCAGATAAGTATGATGCAGTTATCTGTGTCGGTGCAGTTATCAGAGGTGATACACCTCATTTTGAGTATATCAGTTCTGAAGTTAGTAAAGGAATAGCCCAGGTTGCTTTGAAAAGCAAAATCCCTGTTATATTCGGAGTTCTAACTACTGATACGATTGAGCAGGCATTAGAGCGAGCTGGAACTAAAGCCGGAAATAAAGGGTGGGATGCAGCCTTATCTGCCATAGAAATGATTAATCTGATAGAAAAATTGTAGGATGGGACTTCGTAGAGAATCAAGAGAAATTGCCGTCCAAACTTTATATGCACTCTATTTAACACCCGAGTGTTTGGAAACTTCCGCCAAAATCCCTGCTCTTATTAATGAAAAGCTTGCCCAAGTCATTGCCTTTAATGATAAGGCACTCTCTAACTCACAGAAAGAGTTTAGCTACTTCCTTATTGAGAATACATACAATCACTTGGGAACCATAGATGACTTAATTAAACAGTTTTCAGAGCATTGGGATTTTAATAGAATAGCGATTCTGGATAAAGGTATCTTACGAATGTCAATAATGGAAATGGAGTTCACTGAAACCGATAGCAAGATTATTATCAATGAAGCGATTGAGATAGCAAAAAAATTTAGTGGAGAAAAATCAGGTAAGTTTATAAATGGAATATTAGATGCGGTTATGCATCGCAAGGATAAAAATGATAAAGTGTAGTCTTGGCATTTTTGCTTATAATGAAGAGAAAAACATCGGCCAACTTCTTAATGCTATTGAAAATCAAGATTTGAATCAAGTTTCTATTGAAGAAGTTATCGTTGTCTCAAGCAATTCAACAGATAGAACAGATGATATTGTCAGAGAATTCGCAAGAAAAAATTCTAAAATAAGATTAATAGTTCAACCAGAGAGAAAAGGAAAATCATCTGCAATAAATCTCTTCCTAAATGAAGCAAAAGGTGATATTTTTGTAATAGAAAGTGCTGACAC
>JAGGUR010000083.1 GCA_021158425.1 Candidatus Cloacimonadota bacterium
AGGACAGATGTTCTTAAAAAATCAAGAATCAGAAATAAAACTCTATTGGACATAGGAGCCGGTCCTTTAGCAGCTATCGCAGCAAGAGATTTTAATTGCAAAGTTACAACCATTGATATTTCAAAAGAAGAATTGAATATTGCAAAAGAAGATGCTCTTAAACAAGGCATTTATAATATTAAATTTGAGCAAGAAGATGCAACTAATCTTTCTTATGAAGATAATACCTTTGATGCTGTTATAAGCTATTGTGCTTTACACCATATTAATCTCAACAGACGAAGAAAATTCATTCATGAATTATATAGAGTCGCAAAAGAGAAAGTTGTCATTGTTGATTTTACAAAAAAAGGTTTCAATCAAGTCCATTCAAATGATAGTTATACACCTGTAGATTTTGCTTGGTTGGAAAAGGAACTCAATACTTTAGGAAAAATAAAAAAATATCAAATTGAAGATAGGAATATTTATATTGACTTTAAATCGGATAAAACACTAAAACAATTTGAACTTTCTGAACTTGAAGATGAAGTCTATAATTGTAGAAAATGTCCCGGATTTAATATAGAAAAACCGCATACTGCAGTTATGGGTCAAGGAAACCCTGATGCACGGCTAATGTTTGTTGCACAAAATCCCTGCGAGTTATGTGCTATTTACAGAAAAATATTTTATAAAGGCTCCGGTGAAGTTCTTGATAAAGGCTTAAGCAAAATAGGTGAAAACAGAGAAACTGTTTATATTACAAATGTTTGCAAATGCCATACACCCAAAAATAGAAAAAATAACAAACAAGAAATTGACAACTGTCGTCCATTTCTTGAAAAAGAGATAGCAATCATAAAACCTGAAATTATCGTTCCGCTTGGCAAGCAGGCTTTCAACTGGTTTGATTGTTCTGATTGGTATAAAATGGAAGAGCGAGATAATTATAGAATTTATCCTGTGTCCCATCCAGCCTTTATTATCCGGAATTTAGATTTATTAGATGAATATTTAGAAAAGTGGGATGTGTTAAAAGACTAAAGATTAAAGGTGAAAGATTAAAGATTTAAAGATTGTCCCGACCTGTCGGGATCCCGATTCATCGGGAAAAAATTGAAAAATTAAAGGCAAAAAATGAAAATAATACCATTAGCATTTGATAGCTTCGGAACTCGTTCTATGAGTACATTCGTTGAAACCAAAGATGTAAAAATTCTGATAGATCCGGGCGTGGCTTTGGGACCAAGAAGATACAACCTTACCCCACATCAAATTGAACTGGAAAGGTTGGAGGAACATTGGACAAAAATAGTAAAGTATGCAACACTCTCTGATGTCCTTATAATTACCCATTATCACTATGACCATTATAATCCAAACGACCATCTTGAAATCTATAAGAACAAAACGGCTTTAATTAAACATCCAACAGAAAAAATCAATCGCAGTCAGAAACAAAGGGCAGCTTACTTTTTACAGCAAATAAAGGGGTTGCCACAAAAATTGGAATATTCAGATGGTAGAGAATTCCAATTCGCCAGCTCCGAGACGGAGTCCCGACAAATCGGTGGCTGGCGGACAAAGATTAAATTTTCACAACCGGTTTTTCACGGCACTAATTCAAAGCTGGGGTATGTAACAGAGGTTCTAATTGATGATGGTTATAAATTTATTCACACATCTGATATTGAAGGTCCATCTCTTGATGACCAGACAGATTTCATTCTTCAGAATGAGCCGAATTTAGTTATATTGGATGGTCCACTCTCTTATATGCTGGGTTTCAGATATAGTCACGAAAGCCTGAATGCCTCAATCAAAAATATGATAAAAATCATTGAAAACTGTCCTTTGGATTCATTGATTATAGACCATCATTTTCTTAGAGATTTGAAATGGAAAGAAAGGATAGCGGAAGTTTTTGAAGCGGCAAAGCAAAAAAATGTCAAGATTCAAACAGCAGCAGAATTTGCAGGAATTCCAACTGATATGCTTGAAGCAAGAAGGAGAGAGCTTTGGCAGACACATCAAAAGTAATGACTATAAGATGTCCGAAGTGTCATCAGAAAATCTTCAAGTATCTAAAAATTGGCAAGGGACGACTATGGCATTGCTGGAAAAACCGAATTTTACAAGATTATAGTATCCGAGATGGAGATAAGGTCAAATGTCAATGCGGAAATGTAATAGGCATTGACCAGGGTAAATGGATTAAGATGAAGAAAATACATAATTAATGTAGTTAAAATAAAAAGCAAAATTTCTTTGTGTCCTTTGTGCGCATTGTGTTGAATAGAATTTAAGATAAAAATTACATTATATCTATAAAAATGGATTGAAGGCTGGAAACTGGAAACTTGATACTTGAAACTTGGCTAGATAGTTGGAAGAGGGGGGAAGAGGTGTTAAATATAAGATATTCTCTGTGCCTCAGTGGCTAAATTTATAGAAGGTAGAAATGAACAAAATAAGAAGAAATTTAGAAAATATATTATCTGAAATTCCAGAAGGTGTAGACTTGGTGGTAGCTGCCAAAACAAGAACTGCCGAGGAAATTCTTCAGACAATTAATGCGGGCGTAAAAAAAATAGGTGAAAATTATGTTCAAGAATCATTAAAGGTAATTGAAAAAATTGGTGATAAAGCCCAATGGCATTTCATCGGCCACTTACAAACAAATAAAGTCAAATATGTGGTTCCGGTTTATGACATGATTGAAACTGTGGATTCTATCAAACTTGCAAAAGAGATAGATAAACAGGCAAAGAAAAATAATAAAATTATGCCAGTTCTTATAGAAATAAATAGCGGCAGAGAACCACAAAAATTTGGGGTTATGCCTGAAAATACAGAAAAGTTGATAGAAGAAATTTCCAGTTTACCTAACATTAAAATTATGGGTTTGATGACTATGGGACCAAGATTTGGTGAGCCAGAAAAAGCAAGACCTTATTTTAAGGAAACAAAAAAAATATTTGATAAAATTAAGACTGCCAATATCCCAAATGTAGAGATGAAATATCTTTCTATGGGAATGAGTAATAGTTATAAAATAGCAATTGAGGAAGGGGCAAATATGGTGCGGATCGGAACCAAGATATTCGGGAAAAGAAAGTATATTTAAATGAAGAAGTTAAATTTATAATCTTTTAAGCAAACACTCTTATAATTTTAAATCTCTTGCCAGTTTCCTTTCCTAAATCATCAATCGTCTTACAATCTAATGTCAATCCATCAGCATTAAACATATTTTCTGGAAGAAGTATCAAATCGCCGCAAATACTCTTTTTTATCGCTTTTATAACATCACAGGCGGCAAGCAATCCTGTTACTGTAACTGCCTTGCCAAGATATTTATTCCTTACTTTTATTACATTGGTTTTAATATCAGTATACTTTTGAAATTTAACTGCTAAATTTTTTATAATAGGATAGATAAGTTCAGCAGTTACAACGCTAATTGATTTTATATTTCTATTAATTTTCAGATCATTCCTTGCCTTTTCCCAATCAACCAAAAACCTTCTTGTCATCCCTACGCCATTCTCTATTTGAGGAAAATCATCGTAATATTCTTCTTGCGGAATTTTTTCATTTGCAATAAGGAAAAACTCATCTGATAAAGTTACCAAACCAGTTCCAAGTTTCTGTTTAAGTTTCTCTCGCCATTTTATTGAATCAGAAATTACTTTCTTTGCTAAATTCTCATCAACAGGCTTTATAGAAGTTAATCTTTTTCTAAATTTTGTTAATCCAACTGGCACAATAGCAATTGACTGAACATAGGGATAGAATCCTGCTAAATCAAAAACAGTTCTTTCTAACTCAGTTCCATCATTCCATCCAGGGACAAGAACAATTTGAGTATGGATTTGAATTCCATTATCTGCAAGGAATCGCAACCTTTCTTTTATATTCACTATTACTCTATATCTCATCATTGTTCTTCGTAATTTATCATTTGTAGTATGAACAGAAATATAAAGTGGCGATAAACGCTGATTAACAATTCTTAAATAATCTGACTTAGATAGATTTGTTAAAGTAGTAAAATTTCCAAATAAGAACGAAAGTCTGAAGTCATCATCTTTAATCTTAAGCGATGGACGAGCCTGCGGATGCATCTGGTCTACAAAGCAGAAAATACAGTTACAAATACATCGCCGATATTTCATTGGATAGAATTCTAAACCCAAATCATCTGAATAACCCTTTTTTATTAAATATGTCTTTGGTTTATTATTTTGCTCAATTTTAATTCTCAGGACTTCGTCAGCTTGATAAAATTGGTAGTCAATGACATCGTTTATGGAATGATTGTTTATTGAAATAAGAACATCGTTGGCTTGGAGAGCGATCTTATCTGCAATGGTTTTTGACATAACGGATTTAATTTTTATAGGCATAATTTTAGCTGGCTCAAGCCTTGTATCAACCATTTCGAAGGTCCACCAACAACAAACCATTGCGGAGGTCTTTGACCATCCGCAAGGTTTGCGAAACCTAATGGTCGGTTAAGTGCACAAAAGGCGGGAAAACGAATCCCCGCCTTTTGGTTTTACAATTATTTTTGCCCTAACTTCAAATTTACTTATAGTCCTCAGCGAGAATCTTCTGTGCGGCAGAAAGTCCAGCACCCCATTCAAACTCCCAGCCTAAATCACTTAATACCATTTCTAAAGCAGAGATTACAGCTATAATGTCAAATCTCTCAATATATCCCATATGAGCTATTCGGAAGATTTTGCCTTTGACTCCTGCCTGACCGCCAGCAATCGTAAATCCATATTCAACTCGCATTTTCTTTACCAATGCCAACCCGTCAATGCCTTCAGGCACTTTGACTGCAGTTACTACATCACAAGGTGTATCCGCAAACATCTTCAGTCCCAGTGCATCTACAGCAGCACGGCAGGCACTTGCCAACACCTTATACCGCTTAAATCTTATATCCAAACCTTCCGATTTAATTATCTCTATGGCTTTTAGCAACCCCTTGATAAGAATAACTGAGCCAGTAAATGGGTCTGTATTTGTAGCTAATTTTTTGCGATACAGTTTCCAATCAAAATAGTATCTTGGTTGCGTGCTGGTTTGAATCTTATTCCAGGCTTTTTCACTGACTGCAGCATAAGCGTGGCCTGGGGGTAGCATCAACCCTTTCTGTGAGCCTGCTACGCAAATATCAACCTTCCAGTCATCCATATAGAATTCCTGTCCACCTAAACCTGAAATAGCATCAATAATAAGCAAAGCATCAGTTTTACTAACTATTTCTCCAAGCTTTTTAACAGGCATAACCACACCCGTTGAGGTTTCTGTCAATTGAGTATAAACAGCTTTTACATCTGGATTTTTGTTGAGTAATTTTTCTATGGTTTCTGGCTGACCAACTGTACCCCAAGGCAAATCAACATAAATAGGCACTATGCCATACTTTTCGGCGATTTCACCCCAACGCTCAGCAAATTTTCCATTTCTGATAATGACTGCTTTCTCACCTTTATTCAGCACATTAGAGACAGCACCCTCCATAGCACCTGTTCCTGTAGATGCGAAAATTAGCACATCGTTTTTAGTTTGAAATACATATTTCAATCCCTCAATTGCCTGACCGACCATCGCCTTAAAGGCTGGAGTGCGATGGTGAACCATTGGCTCAGAAATTGCCCGCAATACTTCTGACGGCACCGGTGTAGGTCCTGGTGCAAGTAAATATTTTTTCATTGTATCTCCTTTCCTATAATTTTTTATATGTTTGTGAAGTTGCAACCTATCGGAACTTAACAAAACATAGTGGATACGCTGTTATCTGCCGTTGGGTTCATTTTGAATTAGGGAACATCCGCTTATAGAGTCTGTCACTTATCCTAAATCCCATTTCTATTAACTGGTCAACCAGTCTCCTTTTATCAAGGTGAAACCCTTTCTCAATAGCTAAATCTATAGTCCCTATAATTCCTATCACATTTACATCCATCAGTTCCGCCACATCTCTTGCCGTTTTTTCATCTATCAAAGCATAGTCAAACTTCAACTCTTTGTAAAGAACAATAACTTCAGATTCTCCCTTTCCTAATGTTGATGATAAGGACTGAACAGCTATTTTATCTATAACAGCTTTCTTTTCAATCCATCCATCTTGAATTGCTTTTTTTGTTTCTTTAGAGCCGACCTCATTTTTCCCTTTCACTGCAACTTCTTCATAAACAGCCTCTGGGATATATACTTCTGAGAATAACTTTTTCAGCAGTTCAAATTGTTTGACTTCTGCCAAATCAATAAGGCAGCTACTATCCACTACGACACGAAAGGCTTTCATCTTTTACCCATTTTACGATATTCAGCTATCACTTGCTTATCCTTTTCAAACTCCTTCTCAGTATATTCATAGGCAGATATGTCGTATTCTTTCAAAAGCTCTATAAATCTTACTCGGCTCATCTCTGCCAATTCAGCCGCTTTCCCAAGAGAAATAGATTTATCTTTAAATAGAACAATAGCAAGCGCTATTTTTAACTTCTTTTTTATGTCTTCCGTTTTCTTTAGTCTGCGCATAGCAAATATTATATCTTGAGGAAGTTCCAACTCTATGTGTTCAAATTGAGTTGCCATAGTCCTACCCCCTTTTTCTTTTTTATCATTTCAATAATACTCTCTTTTATAAATTCCTTTACTTTTTCATCACTCACTATTATTTTGATTGTATTCTCCATTTTATATGTTACATTTAGAATTTACATTTTACTATACTCTTTTATTATCTCCATTATCCAGCGTGTTCCATTCTCTAAATCCTCAATACTAATATTTTCATCTAAAGTGTGAACATCTCTCATACCTGTACCTAAAATGGGAACTTTGATACCTTTACTATAAAATATATTCGCATCACTTCCTCCACCGCTAATTTCAACCTTTGGCTCAATATTAATATTCTTTGCAGCCTTTAATGCGATTTGTACTATTTGCTCATTAGAATCAATTTTCATTGCTGGAAAATCTCTATCAACTTTTATATCTACTTTTGCTTTATAAACTTTGCCATCAAGATTGATCTGATATTTCTGGGCTGTTTCTTCAAATGTTCGTATTATTTCATTTGTAACTTTTTCAAGTTTTTCTTCACTATGACTGCGGACTTCTCCACTTAGACTTACAATATTTGGTATAATATTATTTGCGACCCCACCGTTGATTTTCCCAATATTTGCTGTGGTCTCCTTGTCTATTCTACCTAACTTTAATTTAGAAATTGCCTCTGCAGCAAGCTCTATAGCGTTGATTCCTCTTTCTGGACATGCACCAGAATGGGCTTCTTTCCCAATAACTTTAATCTCAATAACATTTAATGATGGAGCTTGTATGGTTGCAGAACCGATTCTGTGGCTGTCCAAAGCATAACCTACCTTTGCATTTAAAAGAGAATAATCTAAATTCTTTGCACCTAATAATCCAATCTCCTCAGAAATTGTGAGCAGAACTTCTATGGGAGCATAATCAAAGTGCTCTTCTTGTAACCTTCTTATAGCTTCCACAATTTCAGCAATACCAGATTTGTCATCCGTGCCTAATATCGTGGTGCCATCACTAAATATTTTCCCATTCTTAATAACAGGTTTTATTCCTTTGCCCGGCTTAACTGTGTCAAGGTGAGCACAAAACAGAAGAGGTTTCTTTTCAACCTTCCCTGGAAATCTAGCAATCAAATTACCAATATTTCCTTTTGTCCTTGCATGAGCATCATCAAAAATGACTTGAGCGCCCATTTTCATTAAATCATCTCGCATCCTTTCTGCCATTGCAAGCTCGTTTTTGGATTCACTATCAATTTTGACTAGTGAGATAAAATAATCAACTAATCTGTTTTTCATCTGTTTTCCTTTCTCTATTTCAGGTTTTTTAATTACATTTTAATTAAATCCTGTTTATTGAATAAAAAGCATATTATACAAATTCTTGTCAATTTAATTACATTTTAGTTGACAATAAATTTACATCTAAAGATAAAAAATTATCATGAATATTCTTTATAAAAGTGAGTTGCAAACTTTTATAGGAAACATAAGTTTATTTTTTAACGAAAAAGGATTGATAAAAGTTGGTATGACCTCCTCCTTTGATGCAAAATGGCATAGAAAGTATTTTTACAATGCTGTTATTAAATTGTCAAATGATAACATTTACATTAGTCAGCTAAAGGAGTATTTTAAGAGGAAACGAAAGAAATTTGAATTTCCAATTTTTCTATTCGGAACAAAATTTCAAAAAGAGGTTTGGAAATTTGTTTATGAAATACCATTTGGCAAAACAATGTCATATCTTGAAGTTGCGAAAAACATAAAGAGAAAAACGGCTCAAAGAGCTGTTGGAAACGCTCTTGCTAAAAACCCATTGCTCATTGTTATCCCATGTCACAGAGTGATAATGTCAAATGGAAACTTGGGCGGATTTTCAGCAGGTATAGAAATTAAAAAGCAATTATTAACTTTTGAAAAGGAAAATCTAAAATGATTAAAAGACGAAAAACACGAGAACTAGAAATAGGTGGTTTGAAAATTGGCGGCAACTCCCCTATCTCTGTGCAATCAATGACAAATACTGATACCAGAGATTCTGAAGCAACAATCAAGCAAATCAAACAACTGGAAGATGCTGGCTGCGATATTGTCAGAATTGCAATTCCAGATATAAACTCTGCAAATAATATTCCTGAAATAAAAAGGTTAACCACAATCCCAATTATTGCAGACATTCATTTTGATTATCGGCTAGCATTACAATCTGTAAAAAACGGCATTGATGCATTGCGAATCAATCCTGGAAACATTGGCGGACATGAAAGAGTAAAAAAAGTAGTCTCTGCCGCAAAGGAAGCAAAAATCCCCATTAGAATTGGTGTTAACTCTGGTTCATTGGAAAAAGATTTGGAACAAGAATATGGAATTTCTGCTAAAGCTATTACAGAAAGTGCATTGCGACAAATCAAATTATTTGAAAAACTTGGTTTTTATGACATCAAAATCTCACTCAAATCCTCTTCTGTGCCTCTTACTATTGAAAGTTACAGGAAAATGGCAAGCTTGGTTGACTATCCATTTCATCTTGGAATTACAGAAGCTGGAACAAAATTTTCAGGCACAATTAAATCTGCAATCGGAATAGGAACTCTACTCTCAGAAGGAATTGGTGACACAATCCGTGTGTCGCTGACAGATAACCCAGTTGAAGAAGTAAAAGTTGGAATAGAAATCCTAAAATCTCTTGGATTACGCAAAGGACCAACAATTATTTCCTGCCCTACTTGTGGACGGACTGAAATTGATGTGATAGGTATTGCAAAAAAGGTAGAATCTGAAATCAATAAATTGAAAATAAAACAAAACCTTACTATCGCAATAATGGGCTGCGTTGTAAATGGGCCTGGAGAAGCCGAAGAAGCAGATATTGGAATCGCGGGTGGGAAAAATCAATCACTGCTTTTTAGAAAAGGAAAGAGATTAAAAACAATTCAAGAAAAAAATATTGTTGAAGAATTAATCAAGGAAATAAAGAAAGATTTTTAGCATAAAATTAAGCATTCCCAATCCCCCCCGATATAATCGGGAGGGAGGGCTTCTGTCTCGGCTTGGCTGAGCCAAGACGGATGGGAATGAGAGTGTATATTTATTTTCTTCATGTCCCCGCGGACGCGGGGATTGTGTCCATTCTCCCCGCCTTCCATCCCGACAAGTCGGGACAATGGAACACGAAAATTATTAAGAATTTAAAATAGTTTAATTTTATGGATAAGATATTGTTCGTGCCTGTCCCGTTAGATATTTGCTATCTAATGGGATTTGTTCGTGCTTGCCCCGTTAGATAGCAAGCATATAACGGGGTAAATTCGTGGCAAAAAAGGATTTTCAGATGAAAAAAACCATTTCTATTATTGATATGGGAACAAACTCTGTCCTTTTGTTAATAGCTGAAAAACAAAATACTCATTGGAGTGTTTTATATCGTGATGCAAAAACTTCTTTGCTGGGTAAAGGAATGAAAAATGGCTTGCTCACAGGAAATGCAATCAAAAGAGCTAAAAATATATTAAAAGGATACATCAGCGTCTCTAAAAAATTCAACTGCAGTAAAATAATAATAATTGGAACATCTGCTTCAAGAGAAGCAAAAAATATCACAAAAATTTCTCACTGGTTAAAAATAAATTATGGCTTACCTTTTTATATCCTGTCAGAAAATGAAGAAATAAAATATATCTATTCTGCAAATATCAAAGAATTTCCCGAACTTCATAATATACTTATTTTTGATGTTGGTGGCGGAAGCACAGAACTTATACTAATCTATAATAACAATATTTTAGTTCAAAAAAGCTTAAAGATTGGCGTTAGAAGACTGAATAATCAATTTCTCAAATCACAACCAAAAACTAATTATATAAAAGAAATGTTAAACAAATCAAGAATTAAAAATAAAATTTCGTTCAGTTTTGATACAGTTGGAGTTGGTGGAACTGTTACCACTTTGGTTGCTGTAAAAAATAAATTACAAAAATATATTCCTGAAAAAGTTCATAAACAAATATTAACAAAAGTAGATGTTAGCGAATTTGTAAAATTATGGTCTACTATTACGGATAAAGAAGCGAAAAAACTAATTCCTTTTGATCCATTAAGAGCAGATGTTCTTCTGTCTGGTTCTTTAATTCTAAAAGAAATTTTCAATTATTTTTCTATTGAGAAAATCTATGCAAGTGATTGTGGGCTGCAGTTTGGGATGCTGTATAATTTGCAAAGGTTTAGTTGATAATTTACAAAAAAACAGCACAGGCAGAGGGGAAGCTACCTGTGCTGAGGAGGTCTTTTAAGCGATTTCTCAACCGCTTTAGGGGGGAAATTATTTAATCAAAAAAATGTCCTTATATTTCAAGCTGTCAAGTTTTTTTTCTTAATATACGATTTTTTATCTTCATACTTTATGCTCTAACTCTTCTTTTTCTTCAGGACTTTGATTATTTTTTATTTGAGTCTTATTGCTTTCTAAAGGTCTGGATTTTGATTTGGTTTTGTTTTGCACAACTTTTTTATCCTCTTTAATTTCACCGCTTATTTTTTCCTTTATGCTTTTAGCTTTGCCTGACTTAGCTTTTCCTTTAAATTTTTTATCCTCTTCAACAAATTCTATTATTGCAACCGGCGCTGAATCACCTTTGCGATAACCAATTTTAGCAATTCTGGTGTAACCACCATTTCTATTTTGATAACGAACAGCAATATCGTCAAACAATTTTTTTACAAGATCTCTATTTGCTAAAATCTTGTATGCCTGTCGTCTTGCGTGGATAGTATTCTTTTTCCCAAGTGTAACCAATTTATCCGCAATCCTACTAACTTCTTTTGCTTTGGCAATTGTTGTATTAATTCTATTTTGCCTTATTAGGTTAGAGGCAACATTATTAAGCATAGCTTTTCTCTGAGCTTTTCTTCTGCCAAATGTTGATGAACCTTTAATGCGATGTTTCATTTCTTTTTATCCTCAATTTTATTTAGTACTTCAAGCCGTTTTTCAATATCTTTGACATCTGTTCCAAGATGAAGTGCGTAACGATCCAGAACATTTTTTACTTCCGCAAGAGATTTCTTCCCAAAATTTCTTAATATAAGCATTTGATTTTCAGTTCTCGCAATCAACTCCTTAACAAATTTTATTTTTGCAGCCGATAAACAATTACTACATCTAACGCTAAGCTCTAATTCAGAAATTTTCATTTTCATAAGTTTCTGCAAGTTTTTCAATTCAGGGTCAATTTTTTCTCTTTTAATATATTTTGGCTCTTTCTCAAATTTCATAATCGCCAGAAAGTGATCTTTAAGTATTTTAGAAGCAAGACTGAGTGAATCTTCAGGTGAAATACTTCCGTCTGTCCATATTTCCAAAAACAATTTGTCGTAATTTATTTTCTCATCAACTCGTTGTTTCCCAACACTAAAATTTACCTTCCGTACAGGAGAATAAATTGAATCAATTGGTATGACCCCAACAGGTCTGTCTCCAACTACTTGCTCATTTTCTCTGACATAACCAATACCATTCCCAACCCATAATTCCATAGAAAAATCAATGTCATCAACCAATTCCAAAAGATATAGATCTTTGTTAATAATCTTTACAACCTTGGGGCATTTGATTTGAGCTGCTGTGATTTTACCAGGACCTTTAACATTCAACTCTAATATTTCTTCCTGGGTTGAATTAATTTGCAATACAAGATTTTTAAGATTTAGAATTAATTCTATATAATCTTCTCTTGCGCCAGGAATTGCACTATATTGATGCAACATACCTCTCACGCGAACAAAACGAACAGCCCCACCCTGAATTGATGATAACAATACCCGCCTTAATGAGTTCCCAATTGTTGTACCAAATCCGGATTCTAAGGGACCGATTGCAAATTTACCATATTTTTCAGTATAAGTTTCCTCTTCTTTTTCTAATAAAGTCGGTAACTGAATCGGTTCTAATTCTAACATTTGGTCTCCTAAAATTATTTATGTATCTGTTACTTTTTACAATTTATTTTGAGTAAAATTCTATGATAAGTCTATCGTCAATTTCCTGTGGGAGTTGGTCTTTTGTAGGCAAATTCTTTACATAGCCCTTAAATTCTTCTGCATGAACTTCAAGCCAATTAAACTGGTCTAAAGACTTGTGCGATTCCATTGATTCGTGTATTATGGGAATTTGTCTACTCTTATCTTTAATTTCAATGCACTGTCCTTGCTTTACAATGTATGATGGAATGTCTACTTTTTTCGCATCTACAAGAATATGTCCATGATTAACAAGTTGCCTTGCAGCATTTCTGGATGGAGCAAAACCCATACGAAAAACCACATTATCCAAACGAGTTTCTAAAAGCCTGAGCAAATTTTCTCCTGTAATGCCCTTCATTTTTTCAGCTTTTTTGAAATAATTTTTAAACTGCTTTTCAAGCAGTCCATACATTCTTTTTGCTTTCTGTTTTTCTCTAAGATGTATTCCAAAATCACTCATTTTACGACGAAATTTTTTCTTTTGCTCGCCTGGAGGATTATTTTTTCTTTCCAAACTGCATTTATTTGAATAACATCTTGCACCTTTTAAGAAAAGTTTTGTTCCCTCTCTCCTACATAATTTACATTTTGATCTCAAATATCTTGCCATTAGATAACCTCTTAAATTCTTCTTCTCTTGGGAGGTCTGCAGCCATTATGAGGAATCGGGGTTGTATCTATAATAGATAAAATCCTCAGACCTTGAGCCTGCAAAGCTCGGACTGCTGAATCCCTTCCTGAACCAGGTCCACTAACTTTAACATGCACTGTTTTAAGACCCATATTTGTAATAGTATTTGCAACATCTTTAGCAGACTGTTGCGCTGCATAGGAGGTGCTTTTCTTTGAACCTTTATACCCAATTTTACCACAACTTGACCACGCAATAACATTGCCCTTCAAATCTGTAATGGTTATAATAGTATTATTAAAAGATGCTTTTATGTAAACAATACCTTCTGATTCATGAAGCTTTGTTTTCTTTTTTCTAATGGTTTTACCTGCTTTTTTCTTTACAGCCATATAATTCTCCTGGTATTATTTTCTAACAATCCTTCCAGTTCTGGGACCTTTTTTGGTTCTTGCATTAGAATGTGTACTTTGACCTCTACACGGCATACCAGCCCTGTGGCGCAATCCTCTATAAGAGCCAATCTCCATCAATCTTTTAATATTCATTGATGTCTCTTTCCTCAGGTCACCTTCAATAACATAATCATTACGAATTATATCCCTTAACAAAATTATCTCTTTGTCAGTCAAATCTTTAACTCTCTTATTTTTATCGACCTTTGCCTGCTCTAAAATCTTTTTTGCCAATGACCTACCTATACCAAAAATATAAGTCAAACCGATATCTATTCTTTTTTTATTAGGTAAATCCACACCTGCAATTCTAGCCAAGTTACTCCTCCTTATTCCTAACCCTGTCTTTGTTTATGTTTGGGATTTGAACAAATCACATAAATAGTGCCTTTTCTTTTCACTATCTTACAATTCTTACATAGTTTCTTAACTGATGCTCGTACTTTCATTTTTGCTCCTATGAATATTTTACCACGAACAAACACGAACTATCACAAACTTCTTTATCAGTATCTAATATCAGTTTGTGTCAGTTAGTGGTTCATATTATATCCATCTACATAGAAAAATATATCTACTTATACCTATACACAATCCGACCTTTATCCAGGTCATACGGTGATAGTTCTAATTTTACCTTATCACCAACAAGGATGCGGATATAATGCATCCTCATTTTTCCAGAAATATGTGCTAAAACCTGATGACCATTTTCTAATTCAACAATAAATTTTGTGCCTGGAAG
>JAGGUR010000156.1 GCA_021158425.1 Candidatus Cloacimonadota bacterium
GATAAAGCATTTTTTGCAACCAGTACACAAATCTTTCAGAATCATGGCTGAAAATTCAGTTATCCTGATTGCATCAGCAGGACAAACCGCTATGCAACCGCCACATAAATCACATTTTTCAGGAATGATTTTATATTTCATACTCATTAATAATTTTGTGTCGCAAGTGAGGGCATTTGCGTTACATATTCGGTGAGAACTCAAACTTAATATTTAAATTTTTTATAGCAGCAGTTTCATCTAATCTGCCAACTGGTGTATTTAATGGAGCGTTTTTAAGTATTTCAGGATTACTTTCTGCCTCTTTCTCAATCCTTATCATTGCTTTGATAAAATTGTCCAGCGTTTCCTTACTTTCTGTTTCTGTTGGTTCAATCATTATTGCTTCGTGAACAATCAAAGGAAAATAAATTGTCGGAGCATGAAAGCCATAATCTAAAAGCCTTTTTGCTATATCCAAAGTTTTTACCTCATATTTCTTGAACTTCTCGCCAGAAGCCACGAATTCATGCATCACATCTCTTTGGTAGGGAATCGGAAAATGAGTTTTTAATTTTGTCATAAGATAATTGGCGTTGATGACAGCATTTTCGGCAACTCTTCTCAATCCCTTTTCACCAAGCATTTTTAGATAGATATAAGCACGAGCCATCACCAGGAAATTTCCATAAAATGAATGCACCTTTCCGATTGAATTCTTTATAATGTGCTCAAAATAATATTTTTCTTCTTCTCTTTTTACGACAGGGGCGGGCAGGAAATCTACTAATTTTTTTGTGACACCAATACCTCCACCCCCAGGTCCTCCGCCACCATGTGGAGTGGAAAATGTCTTATGGAGATTAAAATGTACTATATCAAATCCAATATCTCCAGGACGAATATACCCGAGCATAGCATTTAGGTTCGCTCCATCCATATACATTAAGCCATCTACAGAATGAACAATTTCTGCAATCTTTTTTACATTAGTTTCAAAAACGCCCAGAGTATTAGGATTAGTCAGCATAAACCCGGCGACATCTTCATCAATTATTTCTCGCAAAGCATCTATATCAACTTTCCCTTCTGCATTTGATTTTATCTCTACAACATCAAAGCTATTCAGGGCACAGCTTGCGGGATTTGTCCCATGAGCAGAATCAGGCATTATTATCTTGGTTCTTTTTTCCCCTTTACTTTTGTGGTAGTTATAGATAATATTAACGCCAGCAAATTCACCATGAGCTCCTGCAACTGGCTGCAAAGAGACGGCAGCCATTCCTGATATTTCTGCCAGCATTTCTTGCAGTTCATACATTATTTGCAAAGCACCTTGAATTGTATCTTCGGGCTGATATGGATGTAGATGCGTAAGTCCAGGCAAAGCATTCACAATATCGTTTATTTTTGGGTTATATTTCATTGTGCAGGAACCGAGGGGATAGAATCCTTTTTCGATAAAATGGTTTTTCGCTGAAATTTCAATGTAATGTCTCATCGTATCTAATTCACTTACTTCAGGCAAATTGGGTATCTCTTTTCGTAATATTTTTGCTGGGAAAATATCCTTTATATCTCCCTTAATTTCACATTTTGGCAGAGAATAACCAGTTCTACCTTTGACACTTTTCTCAAAGATTGTTTTCGTTTCCATTTTTCTCCTTAAGAAATTTTAACACAAAGAGCTCAAAGACCACAAAGTTTTTATTATAATTTTCATTTTTTATATGAGCATAGTATTTTCGTTTTTCCATCTTTTTAATCTTTTTTCATAATACAAAATTTATCTTTGCGTTCTCAGCGTCCCCGCGGACGCTGGGACTGCGGTAAGTTCCGTAATGAAATTATTCATCTCTTCCTTTGTTCGTTTTTCAGTCACTGCCATTAAAATTTGTTTTTTATATCCAAAAGGTGATAAATCAACTCCTGCAAAGTAGCCTTTGTTTTTCATTTTTTCTATGATTTTTTTGGATTCTCCCATTGTTTTTACTACAAATTCTTTAAAGAAAGGTGAGCTATATGCTGGAGAGAAGCCATCAATTTCACATATCTTTTCAAAAAGATAATGAGCTTTAATAGTTGATTGTCTTGCCACCTCATACAAACCTTTTTTACCCATTAAAACCATGTATACCGTTGCAGCTAAAGCACAAAGGGATTCGTTTGTGCAGATGTTAGAAGTAGCCTTATTTCTACGAATATGCTGTTCACGAGCTTGTAAGGTTAAGACATATCCTTTCTTGCCGTTTTTATCATAAGTTGCACCGACTAATCTTCCCGGCATCTTTCTAATTAGACTTTTTTTTGTGGCGAAAAAGCCGAAAAGTGGTCCGCCAAAATTTTGCATATTTCCTAAAGCCTGACCCTCTCCAACAACAATATCAGCATTATATTCTGACGGAGCGTTGAATAGCATAAGTGAAATTGGGTCTACAGCTGCTATTAGTAAACAATTCTTATAAGAATGGACAATTGGCTCAATAGATTTCATATCTTCAATGCAGCCAAGAAAATTCGGGGTTTGAATAAGCACAGCGGAAATAGAGCCGTCCATCTGGCTTTTTAGTTCGTGAATATTGATTTTTCCATCTTTCTGTTGAATGTAGACCAATTCTACTTCTAACGGTGAAGTATAAGTTTTAATTACTTCTTTATAAGAAGGATGAATAAGACTGGAAATCAGAATTTTCTTTTTGTGGTTCTGTCTAAGTGCCATCAAGATTGCCTCTGCTACCGCAGTTGCTCCATCATACATTGAGGCATTTGCAGCTTCCATCCCTGTAAGCTCACAAATCATTGTTTGAAATTCATAAATAAATTGAAGGGTTCCTTGACTTACCTCTGCTTGATAAGGTGTATAAGCAGAGTAAAATTCTGGACGACTAATAATATAATTAACTGCAGCAGGGATAAAATGGTCATAAATTCCAGCTCCCAAAAAGGAAATCATCTGATTTGTATTGATGTTTTTCTCTGAAAGTTTGGTAATATGTTTTGCAATCTCCATTTCGGACATTGGTTCAGCTAAATTTAATTTTCCTTTTATAAAGAGGTCTTTAGAAATACCGTTCAGCAATTCTTCAAAGCTATTTACTCCAATCTCTTGAAGCATCTGTTTTCGTTGTTCATCTGTATTTGAAATGAATGGCATTTATACTCCTGATTTGATTTTGTGAAAAAATATTTTTGCTTGTTAATGATGTCAAATTCTTTTACTTCTAAGTTATAAACTTTTTAATTTAAACCTCAGTATTTTACAGAAAAAAAAGGGATGATACTTATCACCCCTCTGAATTGCCTATCTATTTTCTGTTCCACTATCTTAATAACAGCATTTTTCTTGTAACAGCATTATCGCCATAACTTAATTTATAAAAATAAACACCAGGACTTACCTTATTTCCATTCTCATCTGTCCCATCCCAGACTATATCTGTCTTAACCCAGAAATTATGATTTCTGCCTGAATATTTGCGAACCAATTGTCCTTTTACATTATAGATTGATAAAGTGTAATCTTTCACGCGCTCGTAATC
>JAGGUR010000113.1 GCA_021158425.1 Candidatus Cloacimonadota bacterium
CTTACACAGGCAGAGAGAACAAATCCAGATATAAAAAGTTTAGAAATAGTAAAAAAGATTTCAAAAAAAGGTTATCTAATTGCTAAAGGAAATTTTTTACCTTCAATAAATCTTCAATTTCAAAAGCAATTTGAAAGTGATGATAAATTGGATTTTGATGGAGAAGATAGTTGGAATTTAGTAGCAGTTGCTTCGTTTCCTGTTTTCCAGAGCGGTGCAAATCTTACTAATCTAAAAAGAAGTAAATATGAATATTTGAAAACAAAACTGCAAATGGATGATGCAAAGGATAAAATATTGATGGGAACAAAAAATAGTTTCTATAATCTTGTTACAAAAGCAAAAAAGGTTAACAGTGCAAAGGTGGCTTTTGAGAATGCAAAAGAGAATCATAAAATTCTAAACGACCTCTATGAGCAAGGAATGGTTACAAATACGGAACTTTTAGACGCAGAAATTATACTATTTGGTGGTGAGATGAATTTAACATCTGCATATTATGATTATATTCTTGCAAAGTATAATCTGGATAAGTTTGTTGGCGAGCAAAAGTAGCAAAATGAATTTTTATAATTATTTTTACTTTGCCAATTTAAGGAGCGACAGTGTAAACAGAGACACACCTGGTTAAACTTGTTCATACAGAATTTATAATCCTGTATTTTAAAAATAAACACCGTTATTCTGATAAAATCGGGAGTGTTAGACCAATAAATATAAAAAGTAATCTTATGGAAGGAGAATCAAAAAATGAAAAAGCAAAAAATATTAAATAGTGTTTCAACTATTCTTTTATTTATTCTTGTATTAACTGGCTGTAATAGGAAGGGAAAAATAAAAGAAGAGGAATCCAAAATTACTTATGCTGGTAGTAATTATGTTAAGGTTGCACCTGTTGAGAGAAAGACAATCTATACATATCTTGAATATTCAGGCACATTATTTTCTGAAAAATCTGCTGACATTGCCCCTGATTTATCAGAAAGAATTATTAAATATAAAGTTCAAAAAGGAGATTTTGTAAAAAAGGGTAATGTATTAGCAATTATGGACAGTACACAATTTTTACAGGCAAAGGCACAGTTTGAGAGTGCTAAAAAAAGTTATATTAGAATGCTTGCACTAAAGGAAAATGGCTCTATTGATGAGCAAACATTTGACCAGGTAGAAGCGGGTTATAAGTCTGCAAAGGCTGGATATGAATTTATGCTCGCAAACAAAGAAATAAAAGCCCCTTTTGACGGATTCATAACTGCCAAATTGAAAAACGAAGGCGAAGTTTTTAGTCAAATGTCAATGGGTCCCACGGGCCCAGCAATTCTTCGTTTAGTAAATATTGATACATTGAAAGCAAAAATACAGGTATCGGATGTGGATGTAAATAAGATTAAAAAAGGTGCAAAAGCAATAATTTTCGCTGATAACTTCCCTGATAAAAAATTTTATGGAGAAGTAAGTTTTCTCTCTCAAGAAGCAGATATGATGTCTGGAACATTTACCTGTGAAATAACTATCAATAATAAAAATCATTTGTTAAAGCCATTTCAGTTTGTTAAAGTAAAAATTATAATTGCAGAAAAGAATAATACATTAGTTGTTCCTCAAAATGCAGTTGTTAATAATAATGAGATATTTGTTGTTGAAAATGATAGAGCAGTTAAAAGAACAGTAATCTTGGGTCTACAAAATGAAAACGAAATTGAAGTAGTAAAAGGGGTTTTAGATGGCGAGACAATTGTTGTAAGTGGCAATGTTGGATTAAAAGACAATTCACTAGTCGAGATTAAGAATTAAGGATGACTGGCAAGACAAGAATGGACATAGACTTATTTTATCATAAATGACTAATATCAAATTTCTAATTTCTAATAAAATTTCAAATGACAAATATTAAAAAATACGATTTGGAAGAAAGAACTGCTAAATTTGGAGAAAATATAATTGAATTTGCTAAAGAAATACCTAAAAATCCAATAACATTACCATTGATTACTCAGTTGGTAAAGTCAGGCACAAGTGTTGGAGTCCCGATAAATCGGGATGAAGCAGATTGTGCTGAATCTAAAAAAGATTTTGAACATAAAATTGGCATTTGCAAAAAAGAATCTAAAGAAGCAAAACATTGGCTAAGAATGATTGCTAAAGCAGTGCCAGAATTAAAAGAAAAATCAAGAAAATATTGGAAAGAAGCTAATGAATTGAATCTAATATTCTCAACAATAGTTATAAAATCACGAAAGAAAAAATGATATTGGATATTTGAAATTTGATATTTTATTTGGTATTAGAAATTCGGATTTAGAAATTTTTTAACTAAAAAAGATGCATAACAAATGAATAAAATAATAAATTATACTCTGTGCCTCTGTGGCAAAATATAGGAGAAAGAATGAAATTACCAGAATTTTCTGTAAATAGAAAAGTTACTGTCACAATGCTCACGATTTTAGTTATCATTTTAGGCATTGTGGCTTTTTCTCAACTTGGATTAGAGATGCTGCCCGATTTGGACTATCCAATTATCTCAATAGTTACATATTATCCGGGAGCCGCATCTGAAGATGTTGAAGAAGTTATTACAAAACCTATGGAATCTATTATCGCAGGTGTAAAAAGAATTAAAAATATAAAATCGGAAAGCTTAGAAAATGTTTCTATGATAATGGTTGAATTTTCTTGGGGAACAAATCTGGATTTTGCAGCTCAGGATTTGCGAGATGCTATTGATATGATAATAGACTATCTTCCTGATGATGCCCAAAAACCAATGGTTATGAAAACGAACCTCTCTCAGATGCCGGTTTTGGTTTATGGTGTAACTGGGATGGAAAATACTTATAAATTACGAAAAACTTTGGAAGATGAAGTAGAAACAAAATTGAAACATTTAGATGGAGTTGCTTCAGTTATGGTTATGGGAGGTGAAGAAGCAGAAAAACAAGTTATAGTTGATAAAGTTAAGTTAGAACAAAATAATATTTCTATAGATGATGTAGTTAATATTTTAAGGGCTCAAAATCTTAATGTGTCTGCTGGTCATCTTGTAAAGCGTCAAAATGAATTCTTATTGCGAACTGTCGGAGAATACAAATCTATCAAAGAGATTGAAAATACACCTGTCTCGGTCACTAAATCAGGAAGTGTCATTTATGTTAAAGATATTGCAAAAGTTGTAGATGGCTTCAAAGAAGAACGATATTACATACGAACTAACAAAAAGCCAACTGTAATGATGATGGTTACAAAAGAATCAGGAGCAAATACACTTAAAGTTTCTAATAAAGTGAAAGAAAGATTAGATGAAATAAGGCAAGAATTACCACAAAATATAGAATTCTATGAAATTTTTGACCAAGGATTCATAGTTAATAAAGTGACTACTAAAACAAGTACAAATGCGATTCAGGGTGCTCTGCTTGCAATAATAGTAATGTTCCTATTTTTACGAAATTGGCGACCAACTTTCGCAATTTCTTTCGCAATTCCTGTTTCCATAATTGCCACATTCATACCTATCTACCTCGCTAAGTATTCATTAAATATTATGACATTAGGAGGGCTTGCACTTGGCGTCGGTATGCTGGTAGATAATGCAGTGGTGGTTATTGAAAATATCTATCGGCATCTGGAGATGGGTAAAAATAGAATAACTGCTGCTAAGATTGGCGCTTCAGAAGTAGGAATGGCAATTACTGCATCAACATTAACAACTATTGCAGTGTTTTTCCCGGTAATTTTTGGCGGTGGAATGGTTGGCCACTTGGTTAGAGGATTGGCTTTGACTGTTGCTTTTGCACTTTTTGCTTCTCTATTTGTTGCATTAACAATCGTGCCAATGATCGCTTCAATTCTTTTCAAAAAACGAAGTTCTGCAGCTGAATATAAAAAAGCAGCAGGAGAGAGTGCATTCAATAAACTTAAAACAACATATTTGAAAGTACTTAATTGGACATTAAAACATCGTGCAAAAACTCTCATTCCTGTTGCTATTCTGTTTATAATTTCCATTGCTCTTATTCCAGTAATTGGCACAGAATTTATTCCAAAATCAGATATGCCAATGCAGGTGTTAAAACTCAGAATGCCGGTTGGAACTAACCTAAAAGAAACAAATATGGTAATCTCTCAATTAGAGGATATTGTCAGTAATATTAAAGAAGTAAAATATGTTATGGGTATGGCAGGTCCAATGACTGAAGCCGGAGCATCGGCTGACCCGGGAAATCCTTCTGATGTGAATGAAGGAACAGTATTTTTCAGGCTTGTCAATAAAGAAGATAGAAATAGAACCTCAGACGAGATATTGGAAGAGATAAGAAAGAATACTCCAAAATTAGAGGGTACAGAATTGACCGTTATGGATATGTCCGGGCAAATGATGGGTGGAGAAGAAGCTCCTATTACAATAAAAATATTTGGCAAGGATTTATCCGAGCTAAAATCTATCAGTAATGAAATTGAAAGAAGAATTGTTGATATTCGTGGAATCAGAGATGTGGATAACTCTGTTAAGGAAGGCAAACCAGAACTACATTTAATTATTGATAGGGATAAAGCTTTTCGCTATGGACTTACAACAGCCCAAGTTGCTTCTGCTGTAAGAACTGCTACTTACGGAACAGTTGCTGGAATATTTAGAGAAGCAGGCGATGAAATTGATATCCGCGTGCGGATGAACGAAGAAAGTAGAAACAGTTTGCAGGATGTTGAAAATATTAACATTACGAGTCCAATAGGATTTACAATCCCTTTGAAACAAGTAGTTCACATTGAAAAGGGAGAAGGTCCAATCAAAATTTCCAGAGAGCATCAGACACGCAAAGCAACAATTACAGCCAATGTATTTGGAAGAGACCTTGGCAGTACTGTTAAAGAAATTCAAACAGCAATTAAAGATGTGAAAGTAAATTTGCCTTCTGGCTATTTTATAGAAATTGGTGGTTCATACAAAAATATGAAGGACAGTTTCACAATTTTATTGTATGCTCTCCTTTTAGCTATGATAGTTGTATATGTAATAATGGCTTCCTTATTTGAATCTTTCACACATCCACTTGTAATAATGTTTACACTCCCACTTGCAATTATTGGAGTTGTCTTGCTATTATTAATAACAGGAACAGCACTTAGCATCCCATCATTTGTAGGAATAATTATATTAGCTGGAATCGTAGTTAACAATGGCATTGTGCTTATTGACCACACTAACCAACTGCGAAGACAAGGATTGGAAAAGCATCAAGCACTCATTCAAGCTGGAGGTGATAGAATTCGTCCTGTTTTGATTACTGCTATCACAACCATTTTTGGAATGCTACCAATGGCAATTAGCACAAGCCAGGGGGCGGAAATGAGAGCACCAATGGCTATCTCTGTAATTGGTGGGCTTATTACCGCAACTTTCTTTACATTACTTGTTATCCCAACAATTTATAGCATAGTTGACCATATCTCATATAAGACAGAAAAAGGTATTATGAAGACATTGCAAGGCGAAGATTAAGAACGATAAACACATAAAAAGTCATAAATTGGGTAATTGGTAAATTAGTAAATTGGTTGAATCGGTTGAATCGGTTGAATCAGGAGATTGCGTCCCGATAAATCTGGAGAATAGACTTCCCTTATGTGTTGGACAACACGGTTGACGATAACCGAGCATACGGCATCCGGTTGTGCGGCTCGAATCGGCAACCGTATTCCGTTATACGAGCCGAAATCCGTTAACCTTTTACCGTTTCCAGCCTCGCAACCGTTTAACGAAATACGGTCTATTATTCGGTTGAATTGTGAA
>JAGGUR010000096.1 GCA_021158425.1 Candidatus Cloacimonadota bacterium
AGCTGAAAAAGATTTGCAAATTACTTTATGATGCTGTTTCTTATTACGACTGGGTAGGATTTTATTTGGTAGACAAATTTGGAAGGGATGAACTTATTTTAGGACCGTTTGTTGGAACGCCCACTGAACATGTAAGAATAGCCTTTGGTGAAGGAGTATGTGGACAGGTTGCTGAACAAAAGAAAACAATGACTGTGCAGGATGTATCACAAGAAAAAAATTATTTGTCTTGTAATATAAATGTAAGGTCTGAAATTGTAGTTCCAATTTTTAAAAACACAGAAGTGGTTGGAGAAATTGATATTGACTCACATTCTGTATCTCCATTCACAAATGATGATAAAATATTTATTGAAAAGGTGGCTAAAATAGTTTCTAATTTTATTATACAAGCGTAATTTCAGTTTTAGGGTCAAAAAAGTGAACTTTCTTCATATCAATTATTATATCCATTTTGTTTCCCATTTTAGGTTCTTCTTTTGGTTCAAGGCGGGCAATGAAGTTTTTCTTTCCTATTAAGAAGCTAACAACATATTCAGAGCCAAGAGGCTCAACTACTTCAACCAAAGCTTTTATTTCTGCTGGTATTTCTGCATTTGCAGAATACAATTTGTGATATATATCTTCAGGTCTGATGCCTATAGTTATCTCATTATTTTCATAGTCCTGAAGAGGTTTTTCAAACTCGTTTGGAATAGGAAGTGATAAGCCTTCATTCTCAAAATATAATTTTGTATTATCTCTTCTAAGTTTTCCCTCAAAGAAATTTATTGCTGGACTTCCAATAAATCCTGCTACGAATTTGTTGCCTGGATGATTATATATATTAATTGGAGAATTAATTTGTTGCACCATACCATCTTTCATAACAACTATTTTATTACCCATTGTCATAGCTTCTACCTGGTCATGTGTTACATATATAATTGTAGTTTTTAATTTTTTATGAAGTTTAATAATTTCAGCTCTCATTTGAACCCTGAGTTTTGCATCCAGATTGGAAAGTGGTTCGTCAAAAAGAAATACTTTTGGCTTGCGGACTATTGACCTGCCAAGAGCTACGCGCTGTCTCTGTCCACCAGAAAGTTGTTTAGGTTTTCTATTAAGAAGTTCTTGTATACCTAAAAGTTCTGCTGTTGTTTTTACTCTTTTATAAATTTCTTCTTTGGGGGTTTTGCGAAGTTTAAGCCCAAATGCCATATTCTGATAAACGGACATATGAGGATATAAAGCATAATTCTGAAAAACCATTGCAATATCTCTATCTTTCGGCAGAACATTATTTACAAGTCTATCCCCAATATATATTTTTCCTTTTGTAATTTCTTCCAATCCTGCTATCATTCTGAGAGTTGTGGTTTTCCCACAGCCTGATGGTCCAACCAAAACTACAAATTCTTTGTCTTCAGCAGTAAGATTAACATCCTTTACTGCTTCAACTGAATTGTCATATATTTTAGTAATATTTTCAAGTAATACTTTTGCCATAGCTAATCCATTTTCAAACTTTGATTAGTTTTTAATTAATATTATTTAATTTATGTCAAGTTTTTCTAAATTTGATATAAAAAAAGCGAGATTACCAAATTCTATAGTAATCTCGCAAATACTGAGAATTGTTTGATATTACTTCTCAGTCTTGGCTAGGCCAAGCCTAGACAGGTCAGATTTTTCGTTTTCTCATTCAGGGGCTTTATTAATCTTTTCCAGGATATCATCTTCCCCTTTTAATGCCTTTAACATATATTTTGCAGATTCGTGCAATTCACCTTCTGGGTATGAAAGGACTTTTTCAAACATCTCTTGTGCTTTTTTCTTATTGTTAAGATTTTCAGAGTATATAAAGCCCTTCATAAATGTTGCTTTATAATCATCTTTGCCGTTTTTATAATACTTTATTATTTCGTCATACTGGTGAATTGCATCATAGTAGCTTTTATGCGACATCGCTTCTTCGGCGAATTTAAAGAGTGAGTCCACTGGAAGTTTTCTCTCCAATTTTTCCGGATAGAGTTTAAGGTTATATTTTTGGGTCAAAATATCTTTTACATTTTCAAATCTCTCTTTTTGCTTCTTTGTAAACAACGATCTTTCAATTTCATTTGAAACTTTTTCAAAGTCTCTATAAGTAACAGGTTTGTATGAGAGAACTTTGAAGAACACATATTCACCCTTTCTGTTTTGAAACACATCACTAAATTCACCAACTTTTGTTTCAAAGATTTTTGTAACATATAAAGTATCTTTACCAAGACCTGGTATGCTTCCGGTTTCATACACAGGACCTAAAATTCCATTTTTTGTCTTATAAGTTGCATATTCCTTAATAAGTTCATTAAGTTCTTCATCGGATTCAGCTTTTTTTGCCTTAAATAGGACATAGTCAGCGGTTTCTTTATCATTAAATACGAATTGCTGAATTCTACAAGAAGGACGAATCATATACTTTTTATCCTTATCCCTTTCATATACTTCCCGAATATCTTCTTCAGAAACAGTAGTACTATCAACAATATAGGATTTGTAATATTCACGAAGTACCGTGACCATTTTTAGTCGGGAGAGTTCAGGCTCTATTTTTGGATTTCTCTCATAGCCTTTTTTTATCGCATCATAATACATAGTATTATTTTTCAACTTATCAGTAAGATACATTTTTCTTTCTTTATAGGTTTCAAGTGATTGTTTTCGTGGTTCTGCCATTTGTAGTAAATCTTTCGCAAAATCTCCAACAGTAAAAGATATTTCTGCGAAGGGGGATTTTATTAGCTGAATATTTGCTTCTGATTCTAAAGTGTCTGCTTTTTCAAAATCTATATTTTTTATAGCCAATGTATCTAAAGTAACTTTATATTTTTTCGTGAGTTTTTCTAATAATTTTTCTTTTAATACCTTCTCTTTGTTGGTCTTATATCTTCTTTCTACATCTTTTTTAGCGACTTCAAATGGTTTATATTTAGTTGTATCTCTATCTATAACTTTAATTATGTGATAGTTATCTTTAAATTTAATCGGTTCGCATATTTTATCCAACTCAGCTGAGAATATCAGACTATCAAGTTCAGGTGACTTACCAATTGTAGAGATGTAACCACCTTTTCTAATGTTGGCTATTTTCCCGCCATGTTTTTTTATATAACTATTATTAGAATATTTTGCTACAGCTTCGGTAAAATCAACGCCTTCGTTTAACTCTGAAAGAGCTTGTTTGGCACTATCTAAAGTAGCGGTTTGAATATGCAAAATTGTTGCTGTTGGTTCTTGTGTAAAGAATTTATCTTTATGGGCTTCATAAAATTTCTTAAGATTGGGTTCAGTAGGTTTGATTTTGTCTCGTATCTCTTCTTGCGTATATTGGTTTAGTATTATGTGTGCTGAATTTTTGTTATAATTATCTTTTACATTTTCATTTTTATCAAATCCCTTTTCTTTTGCTTCTAAGTAGAATATCTCTTCTATTGCATAGTCCTTGAGGAATTTTTGTTTTTGTTCAACACTGAATCCTTGTTTAGGGCGATAGAATTCAGGTATTGATTCAAGTCGTTTTTCAAAATCATTTTCAGTGATTTTTCCTCCATCCCATTCAGCTAAAACAGGGGATGTGTCTGCTTTTTCCCCAACTTTAGAAAGGAAACTGCATCTGCAGGCAAATATAAAGGTTGACAGAAATGCAACAAACAAAATTCTCATAATAATTCTTTTGCGTATCATAATTTATACTCCTTAAGGGATTTTGGTTGCAGATATTTTTGTAATAATAATTATGTCAAGGATGATATGAATTTATTTGAAATTTTTTGTATTGAATAATAGAATATTTATATGGTTTAATATGATAGGATTAATGAATTTTACAAAATATAGAAATATCATCTAATTGTGTCATTATATTAACAGAATCATCTTTTTAGTATAGGTAGATTTCTCTCCAGTTACTCTTAACTTATTTTTATCAACTCATATTCTTCCTTTCCCAGCCCCAATTTTTCAGCATACTGCAACTGTTTTCTCCAATCAGTTTTTGGGTATAGACTTTTAAATAGGTCTTTTCCAGCCTTTTCATTAACAAGGTCAACAGATGCTCTGTCAATTGCTACAATATCATCAGAAAAAAGTATTCCAATATCAGGGATAATCCTCTCGCCATGCATTGGCGTACAGTCGCAAAGTGCAGTAATGTTATTCAGAAAATTGATAAAGAACATTTTGCCTTTTTTATTCAAACTTACTGCATAAACATAATTAACTATTTTTTCAGACAGATTTTCACTTCCAGCATTCCAATTAATACCAATTGCTTTAAATGGGCATACAGATATACATTGACTACAACCCGTGCATTTGTTCACATCAATGTATGCTTTTTCATTTACAATGCTTATTGCTTTAACCTGGCACCATTTGATACATCTGCCACAACCCGTACACCTTTCTAATCTGATTTTCGGGATTGTGGTGCTGTGCATTTCCATTTTCCCTTTCCGAGAAGCACATCCCATTCCGATGTTTTTAATTGCAGCACCAAAGCCAGTTTCTATATGCCCTGTAAAATGAGAGACTGCTAAGATTGCCTCACTATGATAAATATCGCTGGCAATATAGGCTGCTTTAGTAAGTTTCTGATTTATCTCAATCGCCATTTCATTCTGTCCCCATAGCCCATCTGCTATTATAAGTGGAGCATTTATAACCCCAGGAGTGAACCCATGCCGAATTGCCAGATTCAGATGGTCTATACTATTGCAACGATGCCCTGCATATAATGTATTTGTGTCTGTTATAAAAGGCATCCCACTCCGTTCTTTAATTTTGTTTACAAAAAAGCGGATAAATCTGGGATTAACTGCACCAAAATTTCCATACTCACCGAAATGAAGTTTAATACTTACTTTATCGTATTGCTCAAAAAAGTTATAAAAGTTAGATTTCGTTACAACATCTGATAACTTATCAAAAATGTTTCTTTGAAAACTTGTTTTGAAATC
>JAGGUR010000079.1 GCA_021158425.1 Candidatus Cloacimonadota bacterium
ACTTTATCACCAAAAAATCTGCGGATTTCCTTTGCAACCTGTTCAGATAGTAGCAATCTTCTATCATACATCGTAAGCAAAATTCCAAAGATTGATAAATTTTTATTTAATCCTTTTTGAATCAGTTTTATAGTTTTTAGTAAATGAGCAATGCCTTCCAGCGCATAATACTCGCATTGAATAGGGACAAGTAAATTATTACAAGCCACTAATGCATTTACAGTAAGTATGTTAAGTGCAGGTGGACAATCTACAATTACATAGTCAAACTTATTGTCAATTTTATATAACACTTTTTCTAATCTTTTCTCTTTATCCTGAAATGAGAGCAGTTCAACCTCAGCACCGATGAGGTCAATATTAGATGGGATGATTTTCAGATTAGGGGTTTCAGTTGAGATTATTGCAGAATAAATATTATTATTACCTATCAGAAGGTCATATATTTGTTTATCTATTTTATTTTTATCAATACCCACACCGCTTGTGCAGTTTGCTTGAGGGTCTAAATCAACCAAAAGAATCTTCTTATCAAATGTGCCTAAAGCAGCAGATAAATTTACTGCTGTTGTGGTTTTACCCACTCCACCTTTTTGATTCGCAATTGCGATAAATTTAGTCATTTCAATTTATCATTAAATAATCTTTAACTAGATTAAGTCATCAGTAGACACAGCATTTGAGTTGGTCTTAAATATCTGAATCCATCCTTGCAATCTCTTTTTGCATTTCACTCAGAGAAAGTTTCTTTCCCTTTTTGAATTCTTTCCTGGATATTTCTATTATCTCCATAAAGTCTGGATTGGTGCATAATGATAAAGATTCCAAATCTACATTCTTGAGGGAGACGATAGCTACTACTGGTCTGCCATTAGAAGTCAGAATCAGTAATTCATCCTTTAATTTCTTAGTATACTCGGATAAAGGCTTAGTTGCCTTTGATATGGCAAGAGTTTTCATAGTTTCACCTCCTTATTGCCGATGAATAATTTATTTTTTTCTTTCCGTCCAATTACGAGAATTCTTACTACTTTCGACTCTTTGTCTGCGACATCATAGAAAACACGAAGATTTCCTTTCCTAATTTCCCACGGAGCAATAGGATTGGGGCTAAGATGTTTTCTGTTCCGTGTTTCCTTTAAGGGCTCATGCATAAGCCGTTTTTGTATAGTACCAAGCACAATAGCCCGCTGGTTTGCAGATAGCTTCTTTAAGTGCTGCTTAACAGATTCTGCAAATTCAATTGTATATACCATTTCTTAATATCATTTATATCTTCTCGCGATAATTGGTGACTTTCTGAACAATTACATAATTTCTCATTCCGATGTCTGGATATCTTTTTTTGATTATCCTTATATCTATATCGGGATTAAGATGTTTTAATTTTACGACTTCATCCTGAAATTCCTTGCCTTTATAAAGAATAATAATTCCATTATTTTTCAAAAGTTGAAAACATTTTTTATAATAGATAATCTTCATTTTTATTGCTCTTACAAGAACAAAATCAAAAAAATTTATAAATTGATAGCCCAAATTTTCAAGACGAATATTTAGCACCTCAGATTTTTGTAAGTCAAGTTTTTCCAACAAATAACGCAAAAAAAGAGCCCTCTTTCCTACTGATTCTAAAAGAAAAATCTGCATAGATGGATATAAAATCTTAAGAGGAATTCCAGGAAAGCCTGCACCAGTTCCAAAATCTAACACAGTTTTATTTGAAAAATCGATTTCCTCACAAATTAATATTGAATCTAAAAAATGTGCAGACCAGATTCTGTCTAAAGAGTTTTTAGAAACAAGATTTAATTTCTGGTTTTTTTCTGCCAGAACAGATTGATAAATTTTAAAACTTTTTATCAAGTTAGCTGAAAATTTATTCTTAAACAAAAAATTACAAAATTCATTAAAATTTTTGTCCATTAGATATTAATCTAATAATTTAATAACTGTGGAATTAATAGCCAAGTTTTTCAAAGCCTCTGTAAAAATGTCAATTACACACCCTGTCCCCGACAAATCGGGGACACCCCTCTCAAGAGGGGAATTTATCCATGCAAGGTCTTTAATTTTATTAGCAATGCTGATATGTCGGCATAGGTTACGCCTGGAATTCGTGCAGCCTGGCCAACTGAAATGGGTCTAATTTTGGTCAACTTCTCTCTTGCTTCATAAGAAATAGTATGAAAATTCATATAACCAAAGTCGGGTGGAATTGTTTTATGTTCAAGAGAATTAAATTTTTTTATTTCTTGTAACTGCCTTTTGATATACCCTTCATATTTTACTTCTAAGGTAATCTTTTGTTTGATAAGTTCTGTAACATCATTTTCTATTTTATAGCCGAACCGAGCAAGGTCATCAAATTCAATTTCTGGGCGACGCAGAATATCAATCATTTTATAAGATTTCTTTGATTCAATGTTTGCATTTATTGATTTTAATTTGTCAATCTCTCTTTTTTTGATTTCCATTGCTTGTAGAAATTGGTCATATCGTTTTTGACTTATCAAGCCTAACTTATATCCCAAAGGCATCAGCCTCTCATCCGCATTATCCTGACGCAGATGGAGACGATATTCCGCTCTTGCTGTGAACATTCTATAAGGTTCATCCACACCTTTAGTAACCAGGTCATCAATTAATACGCCAATGTAAGATTGGTCTCGGCTAAAAATTTCTGGTGACTTTCCATTTAGTTTATTAACTGCATTAATGCCTGCCACAATACCTTGTGCGGCTGCTTCTTCATAACCTGATGTGCCATTTATTTGACCTGCAAGGAAAAGTCCGCTTATTTTTTTCATTTCCAAATTTGCCTGGATTTGATCAGTAGGAAGGCAATCATACTCAATTGCATAGCCAAATCGTATAAAGATGGCTTTTTCCAATCCTTTTATGGAATGAACAATTTTTAGTTGAATATCTGGTGGAAAGCTTGTGGGAATGCCGTTGGCATACATTTCATAAGTATTAAGTCCTTCTGGTTCTATAAAAACCTGGTGGCTGTCTTTTTCTGGAAATTTTCTTATTTTGTCCTCTATTGATGGACAGTATCTTGCACCAATTCCAGTAATATTCCCACTAAAAAGTGACGACTTTGTTAAGTTATCTGCAATAATTTTGTGTGTAACAGGATTGGTGCCGGTGAGAAAGCAACTTAAGTAATTTTTGGGTCGAATATCAGTATAGAACGAAAATTTTGGAGGTGGTTCATCAGGTTTTTGTTCAATTAATTTAGAGAAATCAAGTGTTCTTGCGTCAAGTCTTGGGGGGGTGCCTGTTTTGAATCTTGCTAATCTTATGCCATTTTTAATTAGAGAAAATGACAATCTTTCTGCAGCAAATTCTCCTGCTCTGCCAGCAGAGTAGTTTTTTAATCCTATATGGATTTTTCCTCTTAAGAAAGTGCCTGTCGCCAAAACAACCGTTTTGCCTAAATATTCCTGCTGGTACTGAGTTTTTACACCTTTAATGATACCATTTTTTACAAGTATTTCTTCCACTAAGGCTTCTTTAATATCGAGATTGGACTGATGTTCAACAACCGCCCTCATTTCCAATTGATATTGCATTCTGTCTGCTTGTGCTCTCGGAGCCCACACAGCAGGTCCCTTACTTTTATTCAGCATACGGAAATGAATTCCTGTTTTATCAATAACCTGCCCGATTGCTCCGCCAAGAGCGTCAACTTCTCTAACAAGATGTCCCTTTGCAAGTCCACCGACTGCTGGATTACAGGACATTCTTCCGATTGTTTCTATTTTTATTACTAAAAGCAGAGTG
>JAGGUR010000163.1 GCA_021158425.1 Candidatus Cloacimonadota bacterium
AGTTGAATACAAACCTGTTGAAGGAGTTTTTGATATTCAAGAAGCAGTAAAACCCAGTTCACGGCTTGTTCATCCAGAATTCAAAAGTAATGTTGTAATTCACTATCCGCTTCGCAAAGGTAATGTTGAAAAAGGCTTTGCAAAATCTGATTATATTATTGAGAGGAAATATAAAACTGATTTTTGCGAACACGCATATATTGAGCCAGAAACTGTAACTGCTGCTCCGGACCCAACATCAAAAGGGGTTAAAATTTATGGTTCTATTCAAAATCCATATACAACAAGAAAAATTGTAGCGCAATTTATGGGATTAAAACTTAATCAGGTAAATGTGATGAGTTCCTCTCTTGGCGGCTCTTTTGGCGGTAAAGACGATGTTATTAATTCTATGGCTTGTAGAGTTGCTTTATTGGCAAAAACTACAGGAAAGCCAGTTAAACTTACAAACACAAGAGAAAGTTCAATTATAGAGAGTTACAAACGGCATCCATATATAATGAAATATAAAGTAGGTTTTAATAAAGATGGCAAACTTAATGCAATGAAGATAGATATTCTTGCCGATAGCGGAGCATATTCTTCACAAAGCTTTTTTGTTACATGGCGTTCTGTAGTTCAAGCTACAGGACCTTATGAAATAGAAAATGTGGAAACAAACATCCGAGCAGTTTATACAAATAACATTTATACGGCTGCTTTTCGTGGCTTTGGTTCTCCACAAATTGTTTTTGCTCAAGAATCTTTAATGGATGAAATTGCAGAAACCTGTGGAATAACGCCACTAAAAATAAGACAAATTAATGGATATAAACAAGGGAGTATCACAGCCAGCGGGCAAAAATTATCCGAGCATAAGGTTTCACTTTTACAAGTTATTGATGAAGCAGTAAAAAAGAGTAATTATGAGGAAAGAATTGTTGAATATAAAAGAAAAAATAGAATTAGCGAAAAATACAAGTATGGAATTGGATTGTCTTGCAGTTTTAGAGGTTGTTCTTTAGGTGCAGAAGGCACTGATGCATCTTCTGCAATCGTTTCTGTTCAAGCTGATGGAAGTGTATATATCCTTGCAGGATGTAATGAAAATGGGCAAGGATTACGCACTGCATACTCTCAGATTACTGCAGAAATACTTGGTATTAGTCTTGATAAAATTGTATTTCTCGACCCACAAACAGCCACTATTACAGATGGCGGACCAACAGTTGCATCAAGAGGAACTCTGATGGGCGGCAATGCCGTTGTTGAAGCAACCAATATTGTTAAAGAAAGAATATTTAATGTAATTAAAAATGATCTGAAGGTAGATAATATCAAAGAAACTGAATGGAAGGATGGATATATATATCGCAAAAATTCAATTGATGGTATTGAACCAATTCCATTTAATAAAGCAGCAGAAAAGGCATATTTTGAAGGCGTGAATCTCTCTGCTTACGGATGGTTCAAAGCACCAGATGTAAGTTGGAATGGTAAATCAGGTCAGGGGAATGCCTATTTTACCTATGTCTATGGATGCCAAATTGCAGAAATCAAAGTGGATACACATACAGGTAAAATAGATGTTCTGAAAATAACTGCAGCTCACGATGTTGGAAAAGTAATAAATAGACTTGGAGCAGAAGGACAAGTTTATGGAGGTGTAGCACAAGGTATTGGATACGGAATTTTTGAGAATTTTAATATTCAAAACGGAATTGTTAAGTCAGAAAATTTTGATGAATATCTAATCCCAACTATAAAAGATATTCACGAGATACAACCTATTTTGATAGAAAATCCAGACAAATACGGACCGTTTGGTGCAAAAAGTCTTGGTGAACCAACATTAGAATTAACAGCACCGGCAATTAATAATGCATTATCCTTTGCTCTGGGTAAAAGGTCTTATGAAATTCCTCTTACTCTTGAGAAAGTATTTCTGGGAAAAAACTTAAAAAAGCCAAGCCGCCAAAGTGAAAAAAAATTCCATAAAGCTAATAAAAAAAAGACTATTCCCTATCTATCCAACATAGTAACTGTTACACCAACAAGTTTAAACGAAGCTCTTAATTTATTATCAAAGGATAATTATAAAATTCTTGCAGCAGGAACAGATGTAATCATTCAACTACAAAAAGAAACAACTCCACAAACATTATTGAATATATACTTCTTACCTGAATTAAAAGGAATCAAAGAAGATGATGGTGGCGTTCAGGTTGGAAGCACGGTTACATTTACAGAAATAATAGAGAATCAAATAATTCAAAAGAATTATCCAATTCTAATTGAAGCCTGTTCCAAAATCGGTTCAAAACAGATTAGAAATCGTGCCACTATTGGTGGAAATATTGTAAATGCAGCATCCTGTGCAGATTCTATCCCCCCTTTAATTATTTACGATGGAATACTTATTCTACAAAGTAAAAGTAAAAATAGGAAAGTTCCAGTTAAAGATTTCATTATAAAAAATTATGGAACCCTTATAAGAAAGGATGAACTTCTTACAGCAATTACTTTACCTAAACCATTAAGGAAGAAATATTATTACAGATATAATAAATTGGGCAGACGGAATGCTTTGAATATTTCCAGAATAACACTTGCTGTAATGATAAGTTTCGCAAAAAATGGTAATATTGATGAATGCCGTATTGCCACAGGTTCCCTTTTTGAACGACCAAATAGGTTGAGAGATATTGAAAATCTTTTAATCGGCAAAGTATTAAATGATGAAGTAATCAAATCTATTGAAAAACCTTTGCATAAAATAATTTATGATTCAATAGGAAATCGCTGGTCAGGAAAATATAAAATTCCTGTTTTTATTAATATGTTTGTTGATGCGTTAAAGAATATAGCCACTGATAAACACAGATAATACGGATAATATAAAATTATAGTAAGATTATAATCCGAGTAAATCCGCGTAAATCTGTGGTTAAATTATAATCCGTGTATATCTGCGAAAATCTGTGGCTAAAATAACATCTGTGCAAATCCGTGGTTAAAAATTAAGTGGGAGAAAGATGATAAAGTATAAAGAAATAACTGAAAAAATTATTAAAGCTTTTTATGAAGTTTATAATGATCTTGGGCATGGTTTTCTGGAATCGGTATATGAGAATGCTTTGTATATTCTGCTCTTAGAATATGGTTTACAAGTTGAAAGACAAAAAGAAATTGCTGTATACTTTAGAGGAAAGATGGTTGGTTTTTTTAAAACTGATCTCGTTGTTGAAAATAAGGTAATAATTGAATTAAAAGCTGTAAAATGCATACTTCCTGAACATGAAGCTCAGCTATTAAATTATTTGAAAGCTACTGATATAGAAGTTGGTTTATTATTGAATTTCGGCAAGAAACCTGAATTTATTAGAAGAATATTCGACAATAAATAATGTAAACCACTGATAAACACAGATAATACGGATAATATAAAATTATAGTAAGATTATAATCCGAGTAAATCCGAGTAAATCCGTGGTTAAATTATAATCCGTGCAAATCTGTGGAAATCTGTGGTTGAGAAAAGGAAAGTATGATGAACTTAAAATTTAAAGTAAATGGAAAATCTGTTATTTTAGATGTGCCTGATAATATGCGTCTATTGGACATATTAAGAGAAAAATTAGGACTAACAGGGACCAAAGAAGGCTGTGGTATTGGAGAATGCGGCGCTTGCACAGTTATTATGAATGGAAAAGCTGTTCATTCCTGTATGATACTTGCATGCCAGGTAAACGGAACAGAAATAGAAACCGTTGAAAACCTTGAAAAAAATGAACTGCTTTCAAAATTGCAAAAATCATTTCTTGAAAACGGAGCTATCCAATGTGGATTTTGCACACCAGGTATGCTTATGAGTGCCAAAGCACTGCTCAATAAAAATCCGCATCCGTCCGAAGATGAAATAAAAGAAGCACTTGAAGGCAATCTGTGTAGATGTACAGGTTATATTCCAATAATTGAGTCAATAAAAGCCGTTTGTAAAAATGGAGATTAAATGAGCGATAAAATGACAACTATCCCATTC
>JAGGUR010000087.1 GCA_021158425.1 Candidatus Cloacimonadota bacterium
GCATCTGACCTCAACAGACATCAGATTCCTTAATTCTTGTACAAGATATCGGAGATGGACACCTGCTCCGCCGTATACATTGGGTGGAAATTCTCGTGCAATCATTGTAACTTTCATCTGTAAATCCTTTCACCACAAAGACCCGAAGTCACAAAGACACCAAAATAATAGCATAATTTTGTCTTATTAATATTTTAATTTCGTGCTTATTTGTGTAAATTCGCTTGCATTTCCGTTGTTTGACGCCCGTTCTCCGTAGTCCCGATTTAATTGGGACAAAGGGTGAAAAGGCAGGTGGCTAATTTCATTTTTACTTTTTAATTTTGAAAATCATCGCGGGTTCTTCATTCGGATTTAGTTCAATTTCACTTTCACTGCCTTTCCATTTGAATACCTTCCCTGTTATCAATTCTTCAATTTCATACTCTTCATTTTCAGCAATACCAAAGTGTTCAATTGGAATTCTTAATATACTACTATGTATATTGAACGGGTCTAAATTCACGGCGATGAAAACCGTATTTTGCTTATCATAAGAAGTCTTTCCATAAAAAATTACATTTTCGTCAGAGGAATTATAAAATTTTAGATTTCTATAATAATGAAGTGCTGAATTTTCTCGTCTTATTTTATTCAGTTTGGTGATATAATCTTTAATATTTCCTGGCCTATCCCAATCCCAAACTTTATATTGATATTTTTCTGAATTCATATATTCTTCTGTGCCGGGTATTGCCTTATTTTCACAGAGTTCAAATCCATTATACATTCCATAAAGAGAAGACAATGTAGTAGCTAACGCGATTCTCATTTTAAATGCAGGCCTGCCGCCTTCTTGCAAAATAGGCATTAAAATATCTGGCGTATTGGTGAATAGATTCCCCCGAAAATAATACTTCATCTCGGATTGGGTAAGTTCGGTTAGATATTCTGTTAGTTCTTGTTTGGTGTTTCGCCATGTAAAATATGTATAAGATTGTGTAAAGCCAATTTTTGCCAGAAGTTTCATCATTGGAGGTTCAGTAAACGCCTCTGCTAAAAAAATTGTATCAGGATATTTTGCCTGGATTTCTTTTATCAGCCATTGCCAGAATTCAACAGGCTTTGTATGAGGATTGTCCACACGAAAGGTCTTCACTCCTTGTTTTATCCAGAAAAGAAAAATAGATTTCATCTCATTCCACATTTCATTTTTATCTTTTGGATAAAAATTTAATGGATAGACATCCTGATATTTTTTAGGTGGATTTTCAGCATACTTAATAGTGCCGTCCTCATTATAGAAAAACCAATCAGGATGCTCTTTCACATAAGGATGGTCTGGCGAACAAGTTAAGGCAATATCCAGCACAATTTCGATTCCCAACTGGTTTGCTTTTTTAGCAAATCTTTTGAGATCATCAAGAGTGCCGAGTTCAGGATTGATGGCTTTATGACCGCCATATTCATTACCTATTGAGAATGGGCTTCCTGGGTCGTTTGGCTTGGCATTAAGAGTATTATTAGGACCTTTTCTATTTGTTCGTCCTACAGGATAGATTGGAGCAAGATAGAGTGTATCAAAACCCATTTTATGAATTTCTGGCAATCTTGCTTCCATATCTTTGAAAGTAGCGCTTTTGCCTTCTATCTTTCCCTGTGACCTGGGCCACATCTCATACCAAGCAGCATAACGAGCTTGTGGACGATGAAAATATACAGAAAAAATTCTATCATATCTTGTACTCTTTCCGTTTGAATTAACCTCAATTGTGTATAGATAAGAACCAATCTGGTTGGCAACAAATTCTGCAGAGTATTTACCTTGCCCAGTTTGCTTCATTTCAAGGGATTGCCAGTCTTTATTACTTTCCCTCTTATATCTTAGAAAAACCTGGAAAGAGATGTCATTAGAATTAATAGTTGCTGTGACTGAAAATGGAATATCAATCTCCCATTTGACTGGATATTTTCCTTTATCTATTTGTGGAGAGATATTTTTAATTAAGGTCTTACTTATTTTATGCATTTCTAAAATTGAATAATTTATGGAATAGGCAAGAATTTATCTCGGATGAAGCTTATAGAAATTCTTCTTTACATTATCGTATTTATTTGCATAAAAAATACCTCACCGCAGAGACACAGAGAAAAAAATATGATATAACAACTTCTAATTCAATTACCATTTTCATGTTCCTTTGTGTCCCAATTTGCTGTGGGACATGAATGTTTCATAAAAAATGCTGGCATTTTATATTTATAAAACTGGTCGGGGTGCCGAGATTTGAACTCGGGACCCCCTGCTCCCAAAGCAGGTGCGCTACCCGGACTGCGCTACACCCCGATAAATAAATGCCAAATTACAAATTTCAAATCACAAATCAAAAAATATTAAGTCAAGAAAATTAATAAAATGCTGTTTGTCTGATGGCTTCATAAAGCACAATTGCCACACTATTACCGAGATTTATAGAACGAATATTTTTACTCATTGGAATTGTGAACGCATTTTTCCAATACTTGTTAAGAATATTTTCAGGTAACCCTCTTGTCTCTGGACCAAATATCAAGAAATCTCCATCTTTGAAATTTATTTTTGAATAAATTTTGTTTGCCTTTGTTGTAAAAAACAGCAAACTCTTATCCTCATTTTCAGCAAGAAAATCATCCCAACTATTATAGAATTTTACATGGAGCTTATCCCAATAATCTAAACCAGCTCGCTTAAGATATTTGTCAGTAATCATAAATTTCATAGGTTTAATAATATGAAGAACTGAGTTGGTTCCTACACAAAGACGCCCAATATTACCGGTATTGGCTGGAATTTCTGGCTGATATAAAACTATATTAAAAGACATTATATTATTACAAATAAAAATATTTGTTTTTTAGGCAATATATTTTGGATTCTATTAAAATTTACTGATAAATATTAAATTAAATACCAAATAACAAGCACCAAATAACAAATAAATACCAAATACTGAAGTTCCAAAACAACAAACAATTATTTTTGAATTTGATATTTTTGAACATTGTAATTTATTTGTAATTTATGATTTGTAATTTGGAATTTTATATTTATTAGTCATTATCATTTACTTTTGATTTACGAATTTAATCATTTAACTTTTGATTGCAGTTTACTTCGCTATTTAATTACAAGGATGTAGTGAAATAATTAATTGATTTCATTTAATACATGCTAAAATATATGAAATAGTTTTAATAACTTGAGAGAATATGTTTTAATAAGCTATTCATCAAAACTGTATTTTATCTAATGGCTCAAATAAGGTAAATTCCCCTCTGAATTTTAATTTTTCTGTACCTTGTGGCCCATTTCTATTTTTAGCAACAGCAATTTCTGCAATACCCGGTTCTTTAGCATTTTCCTTATCATAATAATCTTCTCTATAGATAAGTAAAACCAGGTCAGCATCTTGTTCAATGGCACCTGATTCTCGCAAATCAGCGAGGACAGGTCTCTTGTTTTGTCTTGATTCCGGTGCTCTGCTTAATTGAGAAACTGCAATAATTGGAATTCTGAGTTCCTTTGCCAATATTTTTATTGAACGAGAAATTTCAGTCATTTCCTGTTGCCTGCTGGTTCTACTGACATCTGGCATCAAAAGTTGCATATAATCAATAATTAATAAATCTAATCCCTCTTCAGATTTTAATCTTCTCGCTTTGGAGCGAATATCTGTCATTGTATTACTGCCTCTATCATCTAAGAAAATTGAAGACTCTGATAATTTCTCTGCAACGGTCGTAATCAAGAAGATTTTATTTTGGTCAATCCCATATCCATGTAACATTTCAGAAAGAGATACCTCTGCACCAGAACTTAACATTCTCATAAGAACTTTTTCTTTATCCATTTCTAAACTAAAAATTCCCACCTTCTTCTGTTGATGCACAGCAGCATAAGATGCAATATTCAAAGCAAAAGAGGTTTTACCCATACTTGGACGTCCAGCAATAACTACAAACTGTCCAGGTTGAAAACCTCCTGTCTTGTTATCAAGTGCCGGGAATCCTGAAGCAATGCCAACGACTCTGGATTTTTGGGATGCAATCTTTTCAATATTTTGTAGTGTGCCTGGAATGATATTAGAAATTGATTCAAAACCTTCTAACATTAAGTTTTGAGTAACATTAAAAATCTCTTTTTCAGCATTCTCTACAATAGCTTTGCTCATCTTATCTGAACTGTAACAATCCTCAGTTATCTTATTAGCGGTATTTATAAGAGAACGTAGCGTGGCTTTTTCTATAATAATTTGTGCATGTGCTTCCACATTTGCGCTGGATGAAACGATATCTGATATTTCAGAAAGATACGCAGTTCCGCCAACATCCTCAAGATGCCCATCCTTTTTTAATCCATCAATTAAAGTTATTAAATCAATCTCAACATTAGCTTCAAATAACTTTGCAATTGTGCGAAATATCAACCTATGAGCTCTTTTGTAGAAATACTCTTCTTTAAGTATTTCCAATGCTCTTGCTACAGCCCAATCATCCAAAAGCATAGCACTAAGCACTGCACCTTCTGCGTTCAGGTCATGTGGTGGAACTCTTATACTTTCTTCAGGCCCCCCGATTTCATCGGGAAACCTAGACGGATGAGAGATTGTAGATTTCGTTTTGTTAGCCATTTTTTTAATTCTCTGCCAGCTCCGAAACGGAGTCGTCCCGATACATCGGGAGGACCGGCGGATTACACTTTTCTATATTCTCGCATTAACATTTTCAGATCTTCCCATGCTGGTCTTTTCCATTCTATATGATACAGCAATGCAGAGGGATGATATGTAACCATTAACTTAATATCCTGAAAATTATAGAATTTGCCTCTCATACTCCCAAGTGTATCGTTATTATTCAGGAGACTGTTGCCAGCCACTTTCCCAAGTGCACAAATAGTTTTTGGTCTAATAATCCAAATTTGCTCATACAAATATGGTATACAACTCTCAATTTCATCTGGTAATGGGTTTCTATTTTTAGGTGGACGACATTTTACAATATTGGTGATATAAACTTCCTCTCTTTCTAGGGAAATTGCTTTTAACATCTTATTAAAAAGTTGTCCTGCTGCACCTACGAAAGGAATGCCTTGCCTGTCCTCTTGCTCTCCTGGTCCCTCACCTATAAACATTATATCAGCATCTGGGTTTCCTTGACCATAGACAAAATTATGCCTTGTATTTGATAATCCACATTTTTTACAATCTTTATATTTTAAAGCAAGTTTGGAAAGAATTTCACCTTTATCAGGGATTTCAACTCTGTCTATGAAAAAATTTTTTATGCCTGACAATTCTAAGAGTTCAAATCTCCGCTCAAGAATTTCATTATTTCCTGTTTTAGAAAGGTATCTTTTAACTTGATTATTCATCAATAATATCAGACATTTTACCTTCAGGCTTCTCTTCTTCCTGTACAAAGTAATCAGGAATATTGCCTTCAGCAATATGCTCTAATGCCATTACAGGTAATTTTTTATTAAACTTTTCTCTAACAGGATAAGGAAGTTTGGATAAACGGCTTAATTCCTCATTTGCTAATACGAGGAACAGATAAATACAATTACTGTTTTCAATAAATTTTTGAACTATTTTACTATTCATACATTCCTTTCTGTTCAGTCACGGGACTAGACGGACTGGGCGCCGAGACCAACACTTTTATTTTCTATTTCTTTTAAAATTTTATCAACTACTATTGATATTTTATCATTAATAAAAAAGAGGTCATAATACCAGGAATCTCCAATTTCTCTTCTGGCATTTCTAAGACGCAATTCTATAGTTTTCTCATCATCTGTATTGCGATTTCTAAGCCTTTCTTCTAATACCTTCATGCTTGGTGGAAAAAGGAAAATTGAGAGGGTATCTGGTATTTTTTTAAGAAATTTCTTTGCACCTTTTGTATCAATATCAAGAATTATAAATTTCTTTTGTTTTAACGCATTTTTAA
>JAGGUR010000137.1 GCA_021158425.1 Candidatus Cloacimonadota bacterium
CAAAAAATATAATTAGGAGGTAATATTATGACAGACAGGACAGTCAAAATCTTAGGTGAGGATGCCCAATATTTATTGGAGCATAAATGTGAAACAATTCCAAAAGAGAATCTTCATCTTCCAGGACCTGATTTTATAGACCGTATTTGCATTATTTCAGACAGGAGCAGTGCTGTTTTGAGAAATTTACAAACCGTATTTGACCATGGTAGATTAGCAGGGACAGGATATCTTTCCATACTCCCTGTTGACCAGGGCATAGAACATTCAGCAGGTGCTTCTTTTGCACCAAACCCCATTTATTTTGACCCTGAAAATATCGTGAAACTTGCAATTGAAGGAGGGTGTAATGCCGTTACCTCAACATTGGGAGTATTAGGTGCAGTTTCAAGAAAATATGCTCATAAGATTCCATTTATCACAAAGATTAACCACAATGAACTTCTAACTTATCCGAACTCTTATGACCAAAGGCTTTTTGCATCGGTTCAGCAAGCATTTGAGATGGGAGCAGTGGCAGTTGGCGCAACTATCTATTTTGGCTCGCAAGAATCTCGCAGACAGATAGAGGAAATTTCCATAGCATTTGAAGAGGCTCATTCACTTGGTATGTTTACGGTTCTCTGGTGTTATTTAAGAAATTCTGCTTTTAAAAAAGATGGTATTGATTATCATACTTCAGCTGATTTAACGGGACAAGCTAATCATTTGGGTGTTACCATAGAAGCCGACCTGGTTAAACAGAAACAACCGACTAATAATGGCGGATATACTGCTCTTCATTTTGGTAAAACCAGTCATTTAGTATATGAAAAACTTACAAGTGACCATCCAATAGATTTAACACGATATCAAGTGGCGAATTGCTATATGGGAAGAGTTGGCTTGATTAATTCTGGCGGTGCTTCAGGTAAAAATGATTTACAGCAGGTAGTGAAAACAGCAGTAATAAATAAAAGAGCAGGCGGAATGGGTATTATATCCGGAAGGAAAACATTCCAAAAGCCAATGAAAGAAGGTGTCCAGATATTCAATGCAATCCAGGATGTATATCTTGATAAAGATATAACTGTGGCATAAAACGGGACGCAAAGATTAAAGGTAAAAGATAAAAGGTAAAAGATTAACCACCTTCATCCGCCAGCTGACGGATTACGGTGGTCAGGAAGATGAAAGATTAAAGATATAAGATTAAAGATGAAACATACATGTCCTCGATAAATCAGGACACAGAGGATGCTGAAAATAACACACCCCTCGGCTAAAGCCGTCTCCCCTCTTATTAGAGGGGAATACAAAAAAATCCCCTCTTGTTGAGCGGAGTGAAATCCCGATTTTTCTCGGGGAGAGGGGTGCCCTTCAGGGCGGGGTGTGTAATCTGTAGGCTATTTCATATGAAACATACATGTCCCCGATGCCTTGGGGACGCAAAGGAGAATGAAAATGGCATTAAGCATTCCCAATCCCCAATTCAATTGGGGATGGCTTCTGTCTCAGCTTGGCCGAGCCAAGACGGATGGGAATGAGAGTTTATATTTATTTTCTTTGTGGCTTTGTGTCTTTGTGGCAAAAAAGGTATTTACATATGAAAATTATCTTTTTTGCAGGTCTTATGAAATTAATATCAAGGAGAAAAAAAGATATGAATTACGAAGGCAAAGCTTTAACCATTGCTGGCTCTGATTCAGGCGGAGGAGCTGGCATACAGGCAGATTTGAAAACCTTTCAGGCTTTTAATGTTTTCGGTATGTCTGCTGTAACATCTGTAACAGCACAGAATACTTTGGGGGTGCGCTCTATTTATGATATGCCTCCAAATATTGTTGGCGACCAGATAGATATGATAATGGAAGATATCGGAACAGATGCAGCAAAGACCGGAATGGTCTCAAATAAAGAGATAATAGAAATAATTGTTGATAGGGTTAAAAAATTCAAAATAGAAAAATTAGTAGTTGACCCTGTTATGGTTGCAAAAAGCGGTGCTCGTCTCTTAAGAAAAGATGCAGAGAAGGCACTTATAGAAGAACTATTACCTGCGGCTTTTCTCATAACACCTAATGTTTTTGAAGCAGAAATAATTAGTGGCATAAGTATTAAAAATATTGAAGATGCTAAAAAATCAGCCAGGCTTATTCAAAAAATAGGAGCAAAAAATGTTCTTTTGAAAGGTGGTCATTTTTCAGGTGAAAATGTAATTGATATTCTTTTTGAGGGCAAAGATTTTACTTATTATGAAGCAGAAAGGATTGATACTGAAAATACTCATGGAACTGGATGCACCCTTTCTGCAGCAATAACCGCTGGATTAGCCAAAGGGATGACTGTCCACAACGCCATCAAAATTGCGAAGGATTACATTACAAAAGCAATAAAAAATGCACCTACTGATACAGGAAGAGGACATGGACCACTCTATCATAATATTAAACCGTCAGAAGTATCAGTATTTGAGGAATCTGCGGAAGATTTTGATGAATGGTTTAGCAAAAACAAAACTGTTTTTGAATCTGAATTTCTGGCAGAAAAGCATTTTTTATCTGACCCCAAGAATTCAGTTAGTATTGG
>JAGGUR010000136.1 GCA_021158425.1 Candidatus Cloacimonadota bacterium
ACCAGTACAACCTGATAAAGATATTGTGGTTATGCACACAAATTATGGTGACATTAAGCTGGAATTATTCCGTGATAAAGCTCCAATCACTGTAGAAAATTTTCTTACCTATGCAAAAGAGAAGTTCTACGATGGTTTAATATTCCATAGGGTTATTTCAAACTTTATGATTCAAGGTGGAGGATTTGACCAAAATTACATGCAGAAACAGCCGACACATCCACCAATAAAGAATGAAGCTACAAATGGATTGAGCAATGTGCGAGGCACAATTGCAATGGCAAGAACTAATCAGATAAATTCTGCTACATCTCAGTTTTTTATAAATGTAAAAGATAATCTCTTTTTAGACCACAGGGATATGGGAGCAGGTTTTGGTTATGCTGTATTCGGAAAAGTAATTGAAGGAATGGATGTTGTTGATAAAATAAAAAATGTTCAAACTGGTATAAATCCAAAAACAAGAATGAAAGATTGGCCCAAAGAGGATGTAGTGATTGAATCTGTTGTAGTTATGAGCAAAGGATAAAATAAAAAAGTTTGACAACTTACCAATAATATTGGTAATGTTACCAAAAATATTGGTAGGAACATTAAATGCTTGAGATTTTATTCGGAAATCAAAATACTGAACGGATATTATTTAGTTTATTAATCAAAGAGAAACACCTAACACTCATTGCACTTGACCTGAAATGCAGTGCGAGATAAAGCTAACACTTATTATGCCAGAAAAAGTTAATCTCAAAATTTAAGGTCAGGTAGCCAGTTTGCGTTTCTGCCTGTCCGCCGTCCCGATAAAATCGGGATGGAAGGCAGGCAGGTTAGCTTTTCAGTTAGGCATAAACAATCCAATAAACAAAAGGGACTTAATTATGAAGACGAAAATATTTTGGATTTTTGGGATACTTCAAAGCCTATCATTAGGAATAATTGTATTCCTATTATTCAGGTCACTAAATTTAATTAAAGGAGAAAATGTTATTGGACTGGATACTCAAATCTTATTGAGTATTTTTTTCCCGTTATTTCTCTTACTTGTTGAATACATTATTTATCAAAAAAAATAATAATTAAAATTAGGCACTTGAACCTCTACTTTTTATTTACTTACTCATTCTACAATTTTATTTCGGTGTAAAAATGAATTTAAAAAATGCCACTTTATTTTCGATTATTGGAATTTCATACATTTTCATTTCCAGAACTGTTGCTACCTTTTTTCCTGATATTTTCACAAATCTTGTAGTAACAAGAATTAACACGCTTTTATCTTTATTAGCTAGTTTAGCCATCGTCGTTTTTTATATCTATTTTTATAAAGATTATGTTTCGGAAAAACAAATCGCTTTAAAGAATGCTTCCTTGTTTGCAATTATTGGTTCTATTGCAGTATTATTACTATTTCTAAAAGGCATTCCAGTTGTTTTTAATTTATATGTTTTCCGCTCTCAAGTTTTTAATATTATTGCACCCTGGATAGGTTCTATATTTTCATTGTATTTTTTTATTATATTTTATAAAGAGACAATTCATAATTTGCAATCAAAGTTGAAGCTTGCCATATTATTAGCTGTTATAGGTTCTTCACTTTCAACATTGATTAGAACCTTTATTTTATTTAATTATTTTTATTCAGGAAAATTTAAGTGGTTTTGGGATTATTCTATAAAATTTCCTCTTATTGTTATTCCAATATCTGTGTTTATGTTTTTTACAAGTTTTTATTTCTTTTTAACTTTTTACAAAGAACAATAATTAAACAGATAGATTTTGATAAAAAATAATATCGTAACTTATAAATATTCAGTAAATTAAAGTTCTTAACAAAATAAAAAATTGATCCCGTCCGCCAGATGGCGGACGGGATTTTAATTTATGGTACCAGAGGCCGGACTCGAACCGGCACGTCCCAAAGGGACATCGGATTTTAAGTCCGATGCGTCTACCTATTCCGCCACTCCGGCATAAAATATTAGGGTCTTCAGTATTTTCTGTGGAACAAAAATTTATAATTTAAAATATAGGGTATATGGAAATATAGATATAGGGACTTATGTGCTGTATGTGGTTGCACTTATTTTCCTAATTCTTATTACCCTATACACCCTATTCCCCTATTTCCTTATTATCAATGGAGGCGGCACCCGGATTTGAACCGGGGAATAAGGATTTTGCAGACCCTTGCCTTACCACTTGGCTATACCGCCAATAGATTCTCAAAAAAATGGAGCGGGAAACGGGACTCGAACCCGCGACAACTACCTTGGCAAGGTAGGGCTCTACCACTGAGCTATTCCCGCACCGACTTATCAGAGTTAAATTTCTTTTGTATCGCCTTTATGTCAAGAATTTTCTCAACATCCTGCGAAAATATCTGAGCAGAAAACTTCTCTATGGTTGTGCCTTCTTCTTTCCACACATCAGGGTATAAACCTGCCTTCAAACAGGTATGCTTCAGAAAGGTTTCAACATCCCATCCTTCCTCTTCTGCAACCTGTGGCAACAGCAATCCCTGATAAAATCCCTTTCTAATAAGTAACCCATCTCTGCCAATTTTTATTTCAGAAATATCCTTTACTTTCTTCAGGGGTGTTAATACAGAAATTTCTATATTTAGATATTTAAATTCCTCTTTCTCTAAAGATGGAAACCTGGGGTCTTCAAATGCAGAAGCAATTGCCATTCTCTGAATAGTATCTAAAAGTGGAGCGATTCCAACAATATATCCGATACAACCTCGTAATTGACCGTGCTTGTGTAGAGTAACAAAAGCCCCTCTTCTTTCTTGAAATATTCTGTCTTCAAAATTATATTTTGGCAATTTTTTGCCAGACAATTTTGCGTAAACGGTCTCTTTTACAACAGCAAGTAAAATCTGCTGCTGCCTATCATCTAATCCTAAATCTATACTTGATTTTCTTGTCATCCTATTCCTTTATTGGACGCAGAAAAACGCTGATAAAGCTGAATTCCACAGATTTATTTAGACTAAACGAACTCTATATCAATTCTATTTCATTGTTATAATTTTTTCTTTGCGTTCTCCCGACTTAAGTCGGGATCCCGATTAAAATCGGGATTAGTGCTCTTTATGTTTAATGTTCTTAATAAAAAATTGCTGAGAGATATCCAACAACCTGGGAGTAATCTCCAAATATCATTCCAGAATGACTGTAGTTTAGAATGTCAGCATTATTAATCCCAAACTTCTTTGCCAACAGAATTCCTGCCTCTACACACCCAAATCCACATGCCTCTGCCTTGCCTGAACGGATATATTTATCAAGTAGTCCTGCATCCATCTTTTTTACAGCATCAATCACTTTATCATCCAACACTTTGGCAGTTTCCGCGTCGTGATAATGTGACAAATCTGTACTAATTACAAATAGAATTTTTTTATTTGAACCTTTGAAGGTTTGATAGAGAATCTCTGTCAAGTTCTCACTAATTTTTAGTGATTGATATCCAATAAGTATTGGCACTAATTTGAATTCAACCAGAACAGTTTGCAAAAACGGCAACTGAACTTCTAAAGAATGCTCACTTCTATGTGCCATTTCTGAATAGCCAATAACATCATTTTTCAACAATTCTTCTACGATTTCTTTATCAACCGGGATATTCCCTAAAGGTGTTTCATAAAAATCACAATCACAAACAGACACAGAAAATTCTATGGGATTGTGGGAAGGTGCTATTACGATTACAGTGTCAATGTGCTTTCCTTTCAAACATTTGTAGCCATAAGCAGCAGTTTGACCCGAAAAAACATAACCAGCATGTGGTGAAATTATCGCAAAAACTTCTTCGTATTTCTTCTCTAATTTGACATTGTTAAAATAACTATCTATCTCCGTTTTTAGCTTATGCGGATTTGCTGTATAGAATTGACCTGCAACAACTGGCTTTCTAATTTTATGAATCATTTTGCCTCCTCCTTACTAAATAATATGAAATCTGCAAAATAGGCAAATATGATTTAGTTTTCATTGTTGAGATTAAACCACAAATTTACCTCAACCGCTAACTCCTTCTCCTGTCCCAGTGAAATATTCTTCGAATTTCACAGGACAAGCAAGGAGAAGGAGAATTTTGTCTTCCTCTCCGCCAGACCCGATTTATCGGGACTCCGTCTCGGAGCTGGCGGAGAGGATTGAGGTGAGGTTAAAAAAACCTCATTTTGCATATCTCATCTAAACAATATCAAGTAATGATAATTATATCACAAAACTTTTAATATTTCAAAATAGGTTCTTTATTAAAATAACATGCCATAATCTTTCCTGCCAAAGAAGCTGCGGCATTGGCTCCGGAACCACCATTTTCAATAAAAACTACAACTGTTATTTCGGGATTCGGCAATGGTGCGATGCCAGCAAACCAAGCATGAGTATCACCTTTATAATTTTCTGCTGAACCTGTTTTGCCGCCAACTCTAATCCCTTTGACACGAGCCTTGCCACCGGTTCGTCCTTTGGCATTAACAGCCTCATCCAATCCCAATATAAGAAATTCCAATACCTCTTGCCTGATTGGTAGATTAACTTTATTGTATTTAACCTTTTCTTTTTTGCCTTCAAAAAGATAATAATCAAGAAAATGAGGCTGAAGCAAAATTCCACCATTGGCAATAGCTGAATAAAATCGTGCGACAGAAAGAGGAGTTACTAAAACTTCTCCCTGTCCTATTGCTAAATTAAGAAGATTGCCTCGCGTCCAGCCAAATTTGCTATAATTTTCGTCATACCAGTATGAAGTGGGGAAAAATCCTTTCCGCTCACTTGCAAGGTCAATTCCAGTCTTACAAGTTAGTTCGCAATCATCAACAAACTTTTTGAAATCATCAAGGTCTATCATTTCAGCTAATTTATAGAAATAAGTATCACACGATTCCCTGATTGCGTCAAGCATATTTACTGGTCCATGACCCTTTTCTTTCCAGCATCCAAAGAATCTCCCACCATACCACAAACCACCCTTGCAATCTACAAGAATTTCATACGGATCCACAAGTTTCTTCTCAAGTACATAGGCAGCAACTACTAACTTAAAAATTGAGCCTGGTGGATATGTAGCATTACAGAGTTTATTAATAAGAGGTTTATTCTTATCATTTACTATACTATTCCAATACTCATAATTCATACCGGAAACGAACATATTTTGATTATAATAAGGCGTGCTTGCTGAAGCAATGATACCACCAGTCTTGCAGTCCATAACAACTGCTGCACTGGATAAATTTTCCGGGAGCAAATCAGTCACCTCTCTCTGCAAATCCATATCAATAGTAAGAACCAAATCTTTGCCAGCTGTGGACACTTGGGAAAGGTCTCCCTTTATTAATTCTAACGAATTTCCCGATGCATCAACTTGAACAATATCATATCCTTTTTTACCCTTTAATTCCTTTTCATAAAACTTTTCCAAACCCACTTTGCCAACATAATCAGTCTTATCATATCCATCTTCTTTCATAAGATTATATTCTTCTTTAGATATTTTACCAACATATCCTAAAAAATGATTATGATAAAGATAATTTCTTCTGCTTTCTGATTTTACTATAATTGATGGATAAAAATCAATATTTTCTTCAAACTTGATAGCAGTTGCCAACCCAATGTTTTCGTCAATCAGTATCGGAGCAAATTTCCTAAAACGATTTTGATAAATTATACTAAGCACCTTTTCTTTAGTTATGGATAAATTCTTGGCTAAAAAATCAGCTAACCTGTCCTTATCCTTTATTTTTTCAATATTTATGTAAACTGATAATGAAGGTACATTTTCTAAGCAGGGCTGGAGATTTCTATCATAAATAATACCTCGTTTAGAACTCTTTTTTATAATTCTGAAATAATTCTTTTCAGCAATTTCTTTATAATTTTTCCCTTCTATTACCTGAATCTTAAATAAAGAATAAAGAAGAATTACAAAAATGCCAATAACCAAACAAAAAATGTAATCCGCTTTTTTAAATGTTTTAAATATCATTCTAAGCTTTTCATAGAAATCTTTAAATTATCAATAAAAAATAAAACGATTATGATAATGCAGGAATAAACTGTGTTGTATAATACAAGGCCAAAAATTCTTAGAAAGGGCAAGACTTGGCCTACATTGAAAATCAGAAAAATCAAATCTTTCATAAAGAAATAAAACAAATTAACAATAAACAGGATTAATAACAAAAACACCTTTTGCTCTCCCCTGTTTAATCGGGGATTAATTTTTGATCTCATCTCACCTAATAAAAAAGCAATGAGAACAAATAATAAAGTTGATATTCCAAAAGTGGTAGGACTATTAATGTCTAATAGAGCGCCAAGAAAGAACCCAAGAATTAGACCTGTTATATTACCTCGTATCAAACTATAATATATCACAACAGGGAGCAAGAGATTTGGTACAGTGTTAAAAAATCCTAAGTTAGCAGAATAAAAATATTGGAAATAAACCATAAAGACAGAAATAATTATAAGTCTAATCATTTGTTTTCTCCCGAACCAGGCAGATAGGGGTAAGTTCACTCTGCTGCCCCTGAGGATTATCCATCATAATTTTTTCTAATAATTCTGAATCTATTCCGGGAGATTTTCCAATCACCCAGGACCCTCCAATATTATTGATATCCATTATGGCTGTTTCATTTCCAGTAATTAATTTTATTCTATTACAGATTTCATCTGCATGTAATGGACCTTTAATTACAGTCTTATCATAAGGCGGGACAGGTGATGTGTGTGCCGCATCAATAAGAGCTGCTTGCTTACCTGCGATTTTGTAGAAAATTCCTCTCTTGCCAATAAATTTACACAAAAATCCAATAATCGCTGCAATAATTATTCTTAAACGCCCACACTCATCTATTGCACATTGCATACTTGTTTCTGACCGAAGCCCAACACCGTAGCTTGTCCTTTTCACTCCACGCCAAAGTAATCTCGCCAGTAAGCCAACCTTTATTTTGTCTTCCCTGATTGCTCTGCCTTGAGTAATAGCAACGGGACTTTCACTAAGAACAATTATATCGTTCTTTTTTCTAATCCCATTAGTATATTGTAAAACAATTTCAATAATATCATCATCAGAAGTGAGTATTTTTGTTTTTATTGGCTGTCGGAAAAAAACAATATCATCTATAATTTTTTTAGAAATATTATTTCTCATAGTCTAAGATAATTGCAACTTCTTCAACCTTTGCAAGATCTACAAATGGTTTTATTTCAGCTTTTTTAAAAAGTCCGCCACTTGTCTGCTCAATATTTATAATTTTACCAAAAGAAATCTCTGGAGGATAAATTGAGCTCAATTCTGAGGTAACTATCTCATCGTCCAATTTTACATCACAACCAACTTTTATCTTCTGTAAATAAATTCTCCCATCAAAATTTGTTTCAACTATTCCATGAATTCTACTTCTGCTGTCCTGTGCACCCATACGGAAATACTTGCACCCGAATGTTTGAACTACTGAATAATCTGGATAAACAGCTATAATTTTCCCTACCAACCCATCAATAGCAATGACTGGCAAATTAATTTCAACATTTTTATTTTTCCCTGCATCAATTATCAGAGTTTCATAATTAAGAAAAGAGCCTGTTCCTAAAACTCTTGAAACTTCTACTTGAAACTTCCTTTTATCCTGTATATCTAAAAGATTAGATAATCTCTCATTTCTTAAAATTTCCTCTTTGTAGTGTCTATTTTTAGATTGTAATAAAAACAGCTCAGCCTGTAAATCTTTATTCTTCTGGGAAAGTTTTGAAAGCCCTTTTAAATACGATATACTTGCAGTAAATGGCAGGAAGAGATGTTTTCCGATAAACTGTGCTTTTGATATTCTATTCTCATTAGTGCCAGCTATAAAGATTATAGATATAATTAGGAATATTACAAAAATTACATTTTTTCTGCTAAACATTTTTGTCTGTTCTTCTAAAATACTTTTGAATTTGGAGTTAGATTCTAAGGCTTAATTCTTACAAATTTAATTAAAAAATAGATAGTCAAGATTTTTTGTCAAATATAATGTAAATACTATACTTCTATCTTGTTTTATGCAATCTGCATCATTACAAAGACATTAACTGTCATCAAAAAACCATAAAAAGAATTATACTCAATCTATTTTAGATTAAATTCTTGACTACAAAAATTTCCCTTCATCTATTTTGTAATTAAGATGAATATTGTTTTAAAAGAGATAATTTTAGTTTTAATTGCATACTGGATTGGCTCATTTTCTTTTGCAAGAATACTTTCCAAGATATTTCGCAATATTAATATTTACAAAGTAGGTAATTTTATCGCTGATGCATCTAATGTGTATCATAATGTAAGTAAGCCATTAGGAATTTTGATATGGCTATTAGATTTCTTGCGAATTTATATTTCACTCTGGATTACTCATTTAATCTTTCTAAAGCATGAGCCAGAACTTTTACTTTTGGTTGGCTTTTCTATGACGATAGGACATTGCTTTCCTATAATGCATAATTTCAAAGGCGGGCGAGGTGTAGTTGCATATTCTGCTTTGCTCTTCTACTTTGCACCCTTACCTACTTTTATTGTGGGTATTGCTTCATTATTAATAGCACTACTTTTTCATCAAGCACGCTTTTCCCAATATATGATGGTAATACTGGTCCCAATTGCTTGTTATATTTTTAAAACAGGTAAAGTGTGGGCGAGATATTTACTTCTGACTTCAATTATTATGGGTATTATAAATTATTTTGTGTCAAAAAGATATGGAGAGATATAAAATGAAAATAAGAATCAAAAAAGTTGAATCAAAAAGTGATTTAAATAAGTTCATAAAATTGCCCTGGAAAATATACAAAAATGATATAAATTGGGTTCCTCCTCTTATATCTCAGATGAAATCTACTTTCAATCCAAACAAAAATCCTTATTTCAAACATTCTGAAGTACAATTCTTTTTAGCAATAAAAAATAATAATATTGTGGGGCGCATTGCAGCACATATAAATAGAAGTCATAACAAATTCCATAATGACAAAGTAGGATTTTTTGGGTTCTTTGAATGTATTCCAGACTATAATGTAGCAAAAACTCTTTTTGATGAAGCATATAATTGGCTAAAAAAAAGAGATATGGAAGTTATTCGTGGTCCTATGAGTTTTTCTACTAATGATGAATTGGGTTTGCTTATCAAAGGGTTTAATATGCCGCCAATGGTAATGATGACTTACAATCCACAATACTATGAAAGTTTTATTGAAAAGTATGGCTTCAAAAAGGCGAAGGATTTATACGCTTATTATATTGACCTTCATGAAAAAATGCCAGAAAGATTTGAACGGCTTATGAAGCGAGTTAAGGAGAGGAAAAGATTTATTCTACGAAAGATTAATCCAAAAAAAATAGAACAGGAGATTGCTACAATATTTCAGATATATAATCAAGCATGGCAGTATAATTGGGGTTTTGTCCCAATGGATGAAGATGAATTTCACCATACGGCAAATGAGCTTAAAAAAATCGCTGATTTTGATTTGCTCTTTATTGTAGAGATTGACAATAAACCAGTAGGTTTCTCCTTATCTCTGCCCGATATAAATCAAGCATTAATTAAGGCAAATGGACGATTATTCCCATTTGGGTGGCTAAAATTATTATTAGCATTCAAAAAGATAGATAGAGTAAGAACAATCACTTTGGGTATTGTGAAAAAATACAAGGATCTTGGTATTGACCTTGCTCTTTATTATGAAACAATTAAGAATGCAATAAAAAAAGGATGCGGTCGCGGAGAAGCTTCCTGGATATTAGAAGATAATATGAAAATGCGCAGACCACTCGAGAGAATGGGTGCGGATATTTATAAAATCTATCGTATTTACGATAAAAAATTAGTCTAAAATTAGTTAACTAATAACTAATATACCTTTCTGTGAACAAATAAATAAACCAATTAACCGAGTTAACTAATTTACTAAACTTATGTTCAATCTATCATTTCTTAATTCAATAATATTATTTGGATTAGTTGCTGGAATTATCCCAGTTCTAATTCATCTATTTGTAAAACATCATCCTAAGGTTGTATATTTCAGTTCATTAAGGTTTTTAAAACAGATACAAAAGAATCAAGCAAGAATTATTAAATTGAGACAAATACTTCTTTTAATAACAAGAATTCTAATTATCATTTTTCTAATATTAGCATTATCTCGTCCTGTATTAAAAACATTATTACCTTCTATCGGATGGCAGACCCATGCACCAACAGTAGTAGTGATGATAATTGATAATAGTTTCAGTATGAATTATCTGGAGGGCAAGAATACAATACTTGATAATGCAAAAGAGACCGCAAAAGATATTATTCATTTATTGAATGATAAAGACAAATTAATGGTTCTTACACTTAATAAAAACTACAATTCTCAAAATAGCTATTTCTCTATTCCATCAAAAGTAAATACAAAAATCAATAAGATTTCAATATCTGATAATACTCAAAAATTGAAATCTGTCCTATTGGAAGCAGAAGAAAAATTAGCACATCAGGATATAATTAATAAAGAAATCTATTTTATTACTGATAATCAGAAATATACATGGGATAAATTTACAGAAATTACAGGTAATATCAAAACAAATATTTTTATTATTCCTGTTAATAAGAATAAAGCAAAGATAAACCTATCAACAACATCAGCAATGTATATTCCCCGATTGCTTAGCAGAACTAACCAGCCTGAAATAAAAGCAACAATAAAAAATTACTCGCAAAATAAGAATAAAAATATAATCGTTTCCCTAATATTAAATGATATTACAAGAGAAGAAAAAGTGATTTCACTAAATCCATATCAAAGCAAGCAAATATCTTTTGAGTGTCCTATCAAGGGAGAGAAGTTTTATTATGGTGAAGTAAAATTAAAAGATGAAATGCTGCCGGATGATAATAGTTTTTATTTTAATTTTTCCCCTGATGAACTTCCCAAAATTATCGTAATTTCAAATGTGGATATTCCATTTCAGTTTTCATCTGCACTTGACATTATAACTAATAATAACTGGCAGAAAATATCACAAAACGAGATTAATGATGATATTGTTATAAATAATCATCTTTTTATATTCTATAGATTAAAAAATTTTTCTCAAAAGTTGGAATTCTTTGCTGATAATATTAGAAAAAAAGGCAAATCAATTTTCCTGATTCCAGGTATAGATATTCAAGATAATATACCTCTACAAACCTGGTTAAGAAAAGATAGAATCTCATTTAATAATTTAGATAACCAAAATTCAAAGATAGGTTTTATTAACAAGATTCATCCTATCACAAATATATTTTCAGAGGAGATGTTCAGAAAAACAACAATAAAAAGGATGTGGGATATTTCTGCTAATGATTTTACTATACTAATAGCCAACAATAATAATTCCCCGATTTTTGTTATCAAAGATAGATTTATTATTTCAACAATTGATTTTACTGAGGATTGGAGTAATATTGTATATCAACCTTGTTTCCCTGTATTATTGTATAATATTGGAGAATATCTTGGTAAGGAAAATTCACGATTATATAATTATCCGGTTGGCACATCATTAACTCTTGATTCTACTGGAGAGCTTGAATTATTACTTCCAAACGGAGAAAACATTCCAATATCCATTCCAGCTAATAGTGTTAGAAAGCAGACTTTTACGCAAACTGATCAGCAGGGGCACTACTTCTTAAAAAAAAATGATGTGGTACAAACCGTATATTCTTTAAATTCATCAAGAGAAGAAAGTAATCTGGCACAACTTTCAGAGAAGGAAATTAAGGCAATTAATAATTTAACAACAAATATCCATTTCCTAAGCATAAATAATTGGAAGAGTCAAATCTTGACTTCTAGATATGGGTATGAATTGTGGAAAACATTCTTATGGATTGTTCTGGGATTGTTAATAATTGAGATGGTTTTGGCATATTCGGGCAAAAGAGTTTTTAGGAGAAATAAGGAAATAGGGGAAATAAGGAGATAAGGAAATACGAAAATATGGGAAATAAGGAAATAGGGTATAGAAATGAAAGGTTATAATGAGCACAAGGATTTTGTTACACTTGAAGCTTGGAAAAGGTGTAGAGAAGTCAGAAAATTTTTCAATTCTAAAGATTTGTTTGTCGTTAGTATAGAATTAATTGAATCTGCAAAAGTAACATTAAATGGACACATCAAGTATGTTAAAGGTAAAGTAAAACTGAAATGAACTTTCAGCACATATTTCCCATATTTCCCATATTTCCCTTATTTCCCTTATACCCCTTATACCCCTTATACCCTTTGGCACGGAGTGCCCTATGAACAATAGAGAATTCCTGAATCCAGAGATAGTTGCAAAGTTAGATAGATTTGAAATCCGCGCCCGATTAATTGTGGAAGGTTTTATTACAGGACTGCATAAATCACCATATCACGGATTTAGTGTTGAATTTTTGGAACATCGTGAATACAATCCCGGAGACCCAATCAAACATATTGATTGGAAAGTCTTTGCAAAATCCGATAGATATTTTATTAAAAAATTTGAAGAGGAAACAAATCTTAAATCATATATATTGTTTGATTGCAGTAAATCTATGGGTTTCACGACCCAGAAGGTAAGTAAACTTGAATATGGGAAAACCCTTGCTGCTGCTCTTTCCTATCTTATGATAAGCCAGCAAGATGCAGTGGGCCTTCTTTCTTTTGATAAAAGAATCAGAGATTATATCCCAGCCCGTTCTGCTAAAACGCATTTAAATACAATCTTTCATAAGCTTGATGAACTTCTGCCGCAATCTACTACAAAAATTGCAACTGTTTTGCATAGCCTTGCTGATAGAATAAAGAAAAGGGGACTAATCATTCTTATATCTGACCTTTTAGATGAGCCAGAAGAGATTATGATGGGTTTGCAGCACTTCCGGCATCAGAAACATGAGGTTATTGTTTTTCATATTCTGGATAATCAGGAATTAACATTTAAATATAATAGTAAAACAAAGTTCATAGATATGGAAACTGG
>JAGGUR010000095.1 GCA_021158425.1 Candidatus Cloacimonadota bacterium
ATTCATCTTTTCGCGGTAAAAATCTATCAATAGTAATATTGACTAATTCTCTTTTCTCTTTAACATCTTTTTTGAGACGCATCATTTTGGTCATTACTATTCTCCCGAGAAAAAAATTTATGCTTTTATATTTAGTCAAAATCAGGCAAAATTATTACTGAGTGCATAAAACTGTTTGCATCTCCGAAGGATCTCCCGACAAGTCGGGATCTGCCTCGGGCATGATGCCTTTTGCATCTGCGAAAAGTTCCCCCTTCCAATATATCGGAAGGGCTCGTTTTCGTACTCCACTACAATCCGTAGAAATAAAGTAAACTATATTATGCTTCTAATAGTAACTTTACTCCGTTTACGCTTCTTTGACTTCACTTAGTAAGGAAATCTTATTTTCTATCTTCTTTAATCTTTCAGAACAGAGCTTGATTAATTTAATGCCTTCTTCATAATATTCTAAAGATTTTTCAATATCAACATTCCCCTTTTCTAATATATCAACTATCTCTTGTAATCTTAATAAAGCTTTTTCAAATTTTATCTCTGCCATTTTTTACCTTTCTATAATTACTAATAAAATTCCATCAGAAACCGTAATAGAGAACTCTTCCTCTGTTGTAATATTACTAATACCTCTACTACTTGAACGATATATTTTCTCATTATTGAGAGGAAACTTCAATGCTGATGTTTCTTTAACTATTGTAAAATCTGTAAGCGAAATAAGAGAAATATTTTCGCCGATTTCAGTAGGGATATAAACCTTTTCTGTTACAACATAAATTTCGCTTTGACATTTAAGAAATGAAATTTAAGACCTTGATTTACAAATTTCTCTATAAGAAAAATATTGGCTAATGAGTGGTCAAGCCTACCATCCACAGCATTAACTAATGTAACATCATTGTATCCATTCTGTGAACAGAATTCAATAGCAAGTTCAGTGTCGCTTTTGTCTTTATCAACAGGAAATTTTCTTACATCGGATTTTTCCTTTAACAAACTTAGATATTCGGGCAAAATAGAGTCAAAATCACCAATCAGGACATCGGGGATAATCCCATTTTTACATAGATAATTTGCCCCTCCATCTGCTGCTATAACAATCCCGGATAAATCAATATCTAAAGTAAAATTGTTATTCTGATAACTAATGGGATTATTACAGAAAATAAAAGCCTTTTTCAATTAATTTGCACTCTATCAGTTAATTATTATTTGATAAATTATGAGAGATATTTTCTATCAACAAAAATTGTGGATTTTTTCTTGTTAAAATAATTTAAGGGATTTTTTGTTCTACCATAGAATCTCACTTCATAATGCAGGTGAGTACCTGTTGAGCAACCGGAATTGCCCATCTGCCCGATAATCATATATTTAGTTACACTATCTCCGCGTTCAACTAACTGTTTACTGAGATGCGCATAATATGTTGTATATCCATAACCATGGTCAATTAAGATGTATCTTCCATAATCTTTATCATATCCCGTCTCTCTTACCTTTCCATCAGCAGTAGCATATATAAAAGTTCCAAGCGTATTGGCTATATCTACTCCATGATGAAAATGATGGATTTTTGTTACAGGATGTATTCTCCAACCATAAACATCAGAAATTCTACCCTTTGCTGGTCTTACTGATGGTGTATGATTGAAAATCGTATTTTTTACAGTAAGAAATTTTGTAATTTCATTATAGCTACTAATTTCAAAGTCAATCTGGCGATTGAATAAATCCATCTTATCAAGTAACTTATTATGTAAATTAAACAGGTCTTCGTCAAAAGTATAGAAAGTGGAGTCAATATATTGTATACCACCAATACCCATTTGTCTGATATCATTATCAATTGGACGCATACTTTCTAATTTACGAACAGCTTTGTCTCTATCCTGGAGATTTTCCAGCTTGAACTTCATTGTATCCAACAAAGCATTTATTTTAGTCATCTCATTTTTCAACTGAATATTATGTTCATTTAACCTTATCATCTTTTCCTGGTCTAATTTATTATTAATGTATAAATAAGTCATTATGCCACATAGGATTAAAAAAAGAGAAATAAAAATGAATGTTATTGTTGCTGATAGTTTTGAAAATCGGATACTTCTTACGCCAGAAGATGAATTACTCGTTACTAAAATATGCCAAATTTTTCTATTAGACATAATAATTTGCCTTAAACAACCTCTTTTTTAATATAACTTAATTTCATTTTAAAACCTTATTATGTCAAGTTTTACAGTATATTATACGATTTCCTTAACAAATGTAATCAGGTAATATTGGTTTAAGACTTACCAAATCCTTGACAGAATGAATAGACTATTGTCTTTTTTGAATATAAAAGCAGGGAAAAATTATATATGAAAGTTAATATTAAAATAGGCTTGATATTTATCGGAATTTTCAACCTCTAACGGTTATGTCCAAAAATCTGTCTAACCGCGATGGGGTAGCCTGTTGCGGTTTTTTGGTATCAAAATGATGAAACCACGAGATATGCACGAGAATAACACAGGAAATTTGAATTTATATTCTTGTGGAATTCATGTGTAATTCCCGTGGTAAAATTGGAGACAATATGTATAAGCAACTCAATGTAAAAGAAAAACCGGTAGATTTGGAAAAAAGAATTCGGAAATACTGGAAGAAGAATAATATCGCCCCAAAAAGCGAAAGTATCCGTGAAGGCTCCCCCAAATATATATTCTATGAAGGACCTCCAACGGCAAATGGTTTGCCAGGAATTCACCATGTGATTAGCAGAACATTGAAAGATGTGGTCTGCCGTTATAAAACAATGCGAGGATTTCAGGTAAAAAGAAAAGCGGGCTGGGATACACACGGATTGCCGGTTGAAATAGAAGTTCAAAAGGAATTAGGTTTCAATACAAAAAAACAAATTGAAGAATATGGAATTGAGAAATTTAATCAAAAATGCCGTGAATCTGTATTCAGCTATGAAAAAGAATGGCGGGAGATGACCAACCTTTTGGGCTATTGGTTGGATTTAGACAATCCATATATTACACTTAAAAATGAATACATTGAATCTGTCTGGTGGCTTTTGAACCAGTTCTGGAAAAAAGGAATGATTTATGAAGACAATAAAATTGTGCCATTCTGCCCAAGCTGCGGAACACCCCTCTCCAGCCACGAGGTTGCACTTGGATACCGTGAAGTAGAAGACCCATCCATATTTGTAAAGTTTAAAGTTAAAAGTAAAAAGTTAAAAGTTAAAAATGATGAAGATGTTTACTTTCTTGCATGGACAACTACTCCCTGGACTTTGATTTCCAATGTGGCACTTGTGGTTCACCCTGATTACAAATATGTGAAAATTCTGCTGAATCATCAAGACAAAACCGAAAAAGAACCCCAAAGGATAAATATCCAACGGGATGAATATCTAATTTTAGCAAAAGCCCGATTAGATGTCATTAAAGAGAAATATAAAATTGTTGAGGAATACAAAGGTTCTGATTTAAAAAATATTGAATATGAACAACTCTTCCCTTTTGTTATTCCTGATAAGAAAGCATTCTATGTAGTTTTGGGAGATTATGTTACTATGGAAGACGGAACCGGTATCGTTCACACGGCGCCCGCATTCGGTGAAGATGACTACAAAACCGGCAAAAAGTATGACCTCCCCTTTATTCAACCTGTAAATGAACAAGGTAAATTTACTGATAAAATTACAGATTGGGCTGGCGTTTTCGTGAAAGATGCAGATAAAGAAATTATTCGTAATTTGAAAGATAGGGGACTCTTATATCATAGAGAACAGATAAAGCACACATATCCCTTCTGCTGGAGATGTAACAGCCCACTTATATACTTCGCTCGGAAATCATGGTATATCAAAACCACTGCATTCGTTGATAAAATGAAAGAGAATAATGCCAAAATTAACTGGTATCCAAAATATGTTGGTGAAAAGCGTTTTGGAGATTGGCTTGATAATAATGTTGATTGGGCATTAAGTCGTGATAGATACTGGGGAACACCTCTCAATATCTGGGTCTGTGAAAATTGTGGATTTCAGGACTCCCCAGACTCTATTAAAAGTTTGATAAAAAAAGGAAGGATGCATAATGGAAATCCTGTGCCTGAAGATATTGAACTACATCGTCCTTATGTTGATGAGATTGAATTTACCTGCCCGAAATGTGGTGGAAAGATGCACCGCACACCAGAAGTAATTGACTGCTGGTTTGATTCCGGCTCTATGCCTTTTGGACAATGGCACTATCCTTTTGAAAATCAAGATATCTTTGATTCGGAACTTTTCCCTGCAGACTTTATAGCAGAAGGGATTGACCAGACAAGAGGATGGTTCTATACTTTGCTTGCAATTTCAACCTTTATAAAGGGAGTTTCTTCTTATAAAAACTGCCTTGTTAATGACCTGGTCCTGGACAAAAATGGTATAAAAATGAGCAAGTCAAAAGGAAATGCAATTAATGTTTTTGATATACTTCATAAATATGGTGCTGATGCAACTCGCTGGTATATGCTTGCAGTCAGCCCTCCCTGGACACCAACAAGATTTGATGAAGAAGGAATAAAGGAAGTTAATAATAAATTCTTCGGAACTCTAAAGAATGTCCTGTCATTCTTTGTTACTTACGCAAATATTGATAATTTTGTTTACAATAATTATAAGATTGATGCCAAAGATAGACCAGAGCTTGACCGCTGGATTATCTCAAGGCTAACTTCAATAATTAAAAGTGTAACAGAATTTAATGAAAAATTCGACCTTACTCGCTCTGTTCGTCTAATCCAAAATTTTATTATCAATGATGTTAGTAATTGGTATGTCCGTCGTGTTAGAAAACGCTGCTGGGCATCTGGAATGGAAGATGATAAAATCTCTGCATATCTGACTCTTTATGAATTGCTTCTTTATACTTCAAAAATCAGTGCACCTTTTGCTCCATTTGTTTCAGAAGAAATCTTTAGAATACTTACTGAAAAAGAGAGCGTTCATCTTGA
>JAGGUR010000090.1 GCA_021158425.1 Candidatus Cloacimonadota bacterium
GGTTCAACTGTGATTGATTCCATTGGAATGGGAGGAATTCTAACTAAAGTCCCACTGTTTGCTGACTTTATCAATTTTCTGGGAGAGCATAAGAATTACAGTAAAACAATTTTAGCTCTTGTAAGTGAATCAGAACTTTCTACATTGGTAAAGGAAGTGGAGGAATTACTCGGAGATTTAGATAAACGAGGTGGCGCTGCCCTGATTGCTCTTGATGTATCATTTGCCAAAGGAACAATGGAATATATGTAATAGAAATTGCAAATTACAAATGTCAAATAACAAATTACAAAAAAACTCCTATTTTGCATAACTCATTTTCAAAAATAAAAAGGAGATTTGTTTAATGAAAAAAATATTAATTATCTTATTTATTGTTGGTTTGTTGTTTTCATTTTCTTGTTCATCAAAGGATATAAAAGAAAAGTCCACTCCCCAGGTTTCTAAAAGTGAAAAAAGACAAGAGGAGATTGAAAAACCCTCTCAAAAAATTTCAAATCCTGAACAGCAAGAAAAGTCAATTCCAGAGCAAAAAGAAACTTACCCACAGATTTCTAAAAGTGAAAAAAAACAAGAGGAGATTGAAAAACCCGCTCAGAAAATTTCAGATACTGAACAGCAAAAAAAATTGATACCCGAGCAAAAAGAAACTTACAACCATATCAACTGGTTTGGATTTGAAGAAGGATTAGCAAAAGCAGAAGCAGAAGGCAAAGATATCATCATTGATTTCTATACCGATTGGTGTAAGTGGTGTAAGGTTATGGATGAAAGCACCTTCTCTGAATCTGAAGTTATTCAATTTATGGGCGAAAATTTTATCCCGATTAGAATAGAAGCTGACGATAACCAAAAGCAGGTTGAATTTCAAAACCACACTTTTACTCTACGCCAACTTACTTCTGCCTTTGGGATAAAAGGTTTCCCTTCTTATGGTTTTCTGAATGAAAATGCTCAAATTATTACAGTGGTTCCCGGTTATATTAAAAAAGATATGTTTATGAATATTTTGAGATACATACATTTGAAGTGCTATGAAAAGCAGATAAGTTTTGATGACTTTGTAAATGGGAAAAGTAATTGTAAATAGAAACAGTTTGCAATCTGTTTAGGCATCATCCTCTAATGTAGTTCATAATATTGAAGAAGTAAAGTAGTGCACTGTAAAGTCAGTTTTGACCGACATCCCTCTTTCCCAATCCCTAGATTGGGAAAGGAATAATATAAGAAGCCCCTGCTTCTTATATTATGTTCCAATGTATCCGGAAGATGCATTATCACTATCTTTAAGTTAAGGATCATATTGTCCCGATATATCGGGACTAAGCAAGGGCTTCGCATATAATTGCGTTCCCAAGCGGGGGCTTGGGAACGAGAATAGGCTATCAGAATTTATTTTACAGTGCAGTAGAAGATTAGAAAAGAAATATGATTGATGAAAAAATCTTACTGTCGCTTAAATACTGGTTCACTGAGTATGTAAAGGGATTCTATTCAGAGAACGCCGATTTCCAGCAAAATATAGATATGAAGGTGGAGCATACCAGACGAGTCTGCCGAGAGATTATAGATATAGGAAAAAGTTTAAGTCTGAGCCAAAAAGAACTTTTCCTGGCAGAAGCAATAGCACTATTACACGATGTTGGTCGCTTTGAACAATATGCACATTATCAAACATTTGTGGATTATTACTCCGAAGACCATGCAGAACTTGGCGTAAAAATAATTAAAAGTAATGGGGTTTTAATAAATTCCGACGAGCCGACACGCGATTTAATTCTGCGAACAATCTTATATCACAATAGAGCAGAGCTTCCAAAAGATGAAACCGAGAGATGCTTATTCTTTAGCAAATTACTCCGTGATGCCGATAAATTGGATATTCTCCGGGTTGTAACTAACTATTACCAGGAAAATAATGGAAAACGGAATGAAGCAATAGAACTTAATCTGCCAGATTTACCAGGAATTTCTGATAATATATATGCTGATTTATTGGCAGAAAGAATTGCTAAAGCTAAAGACCTAAAGACTCTTAATGATTTTAAATTGTTTCAAATGGGATGGATTTATGATGTAAATTTTACTCGGACTTTCCAACTCATACGAGAAAGACACTATTTAGAGAAGATACGGAATGCTCTACCAAAAACTGAAAGGGTATTAAAAGTCTACTCAAAGATTAAAACTTTTCTTGAACAAGGGTGTCAGGAAATATATTAAACATCTTGATTTTCAATAAATTACCAAACAGTTTACTAAAAGACTTAGTATAAGCAAAATCATATTGCCATAGTTAAAACGCTAATGGGGTTTACTTACTCCAAGTTAAGTATTCTTTTCAGATTTTTACAATAAATCTCTAAATCTTTTTTACTAAACAAAACAAATCTTATATCTTCAAATTCATTATTTCGCAAGAAATCAATTACTGTTTTAAGTGCAATTCTACTTGCTTTTTCAATAGGAAAATGATAAGCACCAGTACTTATTGTATGGAAATGAAATTGATTTTATATTTCTTTGCTTTGCAACTTTTAGTGAATTAATATAGCAGTTTCTAAGTAGAGTAACTTCGTTTTGGTTTCATTAAATCGCACTATTTTCTTTATAAGTTGTTTTTTAGAATGACTTTTTGGGCAGATTTATAACCTTTTTCAATTATTTCTTTTGCTTTATAAAAATTGAACATATTAATATCACTAACATCGGGTTCTATCAAAACATCAGGTTTGTATAAATCGATGGACAATTCAATTAACTTTTCTTGAGCAATCAGAACTGACTGATGTAATATTTTTTTCATCCCCGGCAAGTCTTGTTTCTCTTTGTGTTTGATGAAATTCCTTATCCATTTGTGGTCAATAATCAAATCTTCGAGTTTCCTTTGGAGAATAGAAACGATTTCAAGAGAGCTATCCATATCTATTTTTTTATTCATTTCATTATCGAGTTTAATGTCGGATTCTTTTTTTGATGACATTACATTAACAGCAATAATGTAGTTAGCTCCCATTTCACGAGCAATATTTGTTGGAACAGGATTAACCAGACCACCGTCAACGAGTACAGTGTTATTCCAAATTACCGGTTGAAAGACAATAGGAATTGAAATACTGGCACGAATTGCTTCCACTAAATTCCCTTTATTAAAAATAATTTCCCGTCCAGTTATTATATCTGTTGCCACTGCTACAAAGGGAATTTTCAGGTTTTCTATTTCTCTTTCACCTAATTTTGATGTTAAGAATTTCTTAACTTTTATACCCGTAACCAAACCGGATTTTCCAAATCCAGGAGAAAAAAATTTTGCTGTTGAAACTAAATCAGTTTTTAAAGCAATATCTTCAATTTCCCCGATACTTATTCCTGCAGAGTAAACCCCGCCAATTAAGGCTCCGATGCTGCTTCCGGCAATAAAATCTATTTTTATGCCCATTTCTTCTAAAAGTTTCAATACTCCAATATGAGCCAGTCCTTTTGCTCCACCACTGCCAAGAACTAAACCCACTTTTTTATTACGAATTTGCTTTTTTAGTTTGTAATTTAGTCGCTTCATAGTTCTTTTTCATAATTTTACATTCAAACTTAACAACTATTATATAATACACGATTTGAGTACAGTTACATTTTACCATGCCTTAATATTGAAACAAGTAACCAAAAGCCCATTACACCAGCCCCAAGAAAACCAACTATTCCAATAATAGGTATTCCGCTCCACTTGGGTGGAATTCCTGATAGAACAATAAGAGAAGAACCTATAATCAAAGAAGCTAAAACAATTGCAAATGAAATACGATTACTAATTTGATCATGCTTTTTTAGCATTGGCTCCAGTCCCTTGTGTTCAAATTCTATTTTGAATTGCCCAAGTTTTATCTGTTTGATTATCTCTCTTATTTCAGAAGGAAAATCTCGAAGCAAAAGGGTAAATTCTGTTGCAGATAAGTATAAATCTTTCACTAATTTGCGAGGACTTAAACGTTCTTTTAATAACTTTTTAGCAAAGGGCTCTGTATGTTTTACCATATCAAAGTCAGGATCTAAATTTCTTCCAACACTTTCAATAGTTATTAAGGCTTTTGATAATAAGTAGAGGTCAGGTGGTATTTCTATCTTATGGGCGAGAATTAGTTTAATGCCTTTATTTAGAAGTTCACCAACATTGATATCTTTCAAGGGCAGATAAGAATATTGTTCTATCAATTCAGATACTTGATATTCCAATCTTTCAATGTTTTCAATACGGTTATTGGTTGAGAACAGGATAAGAGTTTTTGTTATTCTTTTTGCATCTCTGTTTACAACTCCTATGATAATACTACCGAGGTATTCTCTATGTTTTGGCGACAAGGCTCCCATCATTCCAAAATCAAGAAAACATATAATATTGTTATTTAAGACTAAAATATTACCGGGATGAGGGTCGGCATGGAAGAAACCATGCTCAAAAATTTGTTTAAGAACAAGGTCAGCACCTCTACTTGCAATAATTTTAGGGTCGTTTCCTGACTTTAATACAGCTTCTATGTTAGAGACCTTGATACCATCAATAAATTCCATTGTGAGAATTTTCTTAGTGGTATAATTTCTATAAACCTTTGGTGCATAGATATTCATATCGTCCTGGAAATTTCTGCCAAATCGTTCAATATGTGCTGCTTCAATTTTGAAATCTATTTCCTTTCTAATAGAACGCTCAAATTCTTTTACTATCCCAACAGGATTTAATATATCCATCCCCTTAATATGCTTTTCCATCAGCGTTGCAAGATGCAGCATTATTTCCAGATCAACTTCAATCACTTGCTCTATTTTGGGTCTTTGCACTTTAATTACAACTTTTTCTTCTGTATTGAGCATTGCTTTATGAACCTGTGCTATTGAGGCAGAAGCAATAGGAGTGCTTTGGAATTCTTTGAAAAGGTCTGAAATAGGCTTACCGAGTTCCTCTTCAATCAATTGTCTGGCTGCTTTCTCTGCAAAAGGAGGAACTAAATCCTGAAGTTTCTCAAGTTCAATAATAAGTTCTTGTGGTAGTAAGTCTGGTCTATTACTCATTATCTGACCGAATTTTATAAAAGTCGGACCAAGTTCCTCCAGTGCCATTCTTATCCGTTTCCAGCGGGAGAAAGTGGCTATCTTTGGAATAGTCTTTCCAGAAATGATTTTTTTGCCAAAATCAATGTACTTCTCCAAATTGGTGTTAGTTACCAAATCTCCAAAACCGTATTTAACCAATACAGTAATTATTTCTCGGTAGCGGTTTATGTGGCGATAGGTGCGACTTATCAGTCCAATTTTAGGAATCATTGTTTTATCAGTTTATTCTTTATGTAACTTTTCCAGCTTCCTTATTCTATTCTCTATCCTTTTCAGATCTTCCTTAGATGGAATATCCAATTTTTCCAGTCCTTTCTTTACCAATTCTTCAATCTTATTTTCCATATCTTTTCTTGCTTCTTCGGATTCCTTTAGCATATCTTTAACTAATTTTTTGCCTTCTTCCTCAGTGAGTTTACCTTCTTTTGCAATTTTTTTTGCTACTTCTTCAACTTTTTCTTTAGTCAAAGCAGCAATACCAATACCGGTTAATAGTGTTTTTTTCAATAGGTCTAACATGATACTTCTCCTTTCATTTTTTGGTCAGCCAAAGAATAACCTCATAAAGCTATCCTTATGGCTATTCATTTTATATTGATAACTTTTACAGTATATATAAGTGCAGTTAAATCATTTTCTATACCCATAGAGCTATGAGGTTCTGTAACTTCTTATAAATTCCAGCGAATAAATCAGTTTCGTGTCATTCATTAACTTTATAAACTTCTGCTCGTTCTTTTATTGCATTAATATTAATCCGAAGAGGAGATACCTGCATGGAAAACTCCATCTCTGGTTTTTGAATAATCAAAAACTTAGCCACCCGACCAAAATTATCCACATCAACAGCTTCCTTGGTCCGAAAAAGCACAACACGCTTTCCTTGATCAATCGGAATTAGTTTATAACACCCCGTCTCCCTATTTTTCTCAGTATCAAAAATTATGAGTTCAGGTTTCTTTAAAATATATTTGGTGGTATATTTAACTGTTGAGCCAATACCCATAAATTTAAATGTAACAGCAGATTCAACTGTAATCTTATTTCCGTGTCTCTTTATAATTTTACAATCTTTGTGTCCTGGTATAAAATCAGGGTAATTTTCAAAATCAGTTATTACCTGCCATACTTTATCCAACGGTGCATCAATTATGATAGCCAATGTTATGTATTTAATTTTTCCATTTTCTTCCTTAAGAAGAATCAATTCACCTTTGTTCAATAATACTTTTAAAGTTGATTCATCCAATTCTTGTTCTAATAAATTTGAAAACCCGTTGTTTGCTGTTAATAAAACTAAAATTATGGTAAGTATAGTTGTTTTTCTAATCATTGCTCAATATTCTCTTTTTATAAAGATATACTTCTCACTTGCAAAAAAGCTAAAAATCCCGGAAAAACATAATGCAATTAAATTACTAATAAGGATATAAAAATTAAAGATTTCATTGATTGCAGCTAAAACCAAAACTTTTATAACAAGAGAAATTATCAATGCAAAGTTATAGTAAATTAATCGTCTAAAAAAATCAGATTTATCCTTATTAACTTTATTATTCCATATCCAGAAATAGCAAATAATATAGGTTGCAACAATTCCTAGTTCATAGGAGATTGCCGGAGATAATATATATTTTGTGAAATAGGAATGAAAAAAAAGTGTTGTAAGTATCCATAACACTGATGTATCAACAATTGCTCCGGCAACTCCTCTTATTGCAAACTTTATGAAATTTCGCAGCATATTAATTCACTAATTCGGGCATTAGTTTTTCTTTATTGAACATTATGATATTCATTTTTTACCTTTCTCATTATCAGGTTCTAAATAGTTTTCCTCCCAGATTGGGTCAAGAAGTTCGGCAAGTTCATCGTCGTATTGGATCATTGCATCGTAGTATTCAGGGTCACGAAGGCAGAGAGCAGCTGAAGGATATCCCGGTTTGGATTTTGTCTTTATGAACAAATCGTGAGCAACTTTGTGGTGGTCGCGAATAAAGCAGGGTCTGATTTCATTACCACGAGAATTAGGTGGACGCATATAATTATATGATAATTGCCAGTCTCGTACTCCTTTAAATAGGTCAGAAAATAAAGCATCTGTTAATGTTTTTCCTTGTGAGTAGAGATTATGAATATTATCTTTCCAGAAGGGAACAAAAACACAGGGATAGATATTGCCATTCCAGTCAATATACAAATATCCACCAGAACGAGCGCCTGCTATGCATCCGGAGGAGAAAGTTCCGCCATTCCAGAAATCAGCAAAGAATCGCCGTTCTTTTCGAACTATCTCTTGCTCCCGAGACCACATTTTTGTTCGTATTTCAGGAGAAACCTGATGCTCAACTTCCACACCTCTTCCAATCGGCATATA
>JAGGUR010000092.1 GCA_021158425.1 Candidatus Cloacimonadota bacterium
AACAGGACACAAAGGAGAATGAAAATTAAGAGATGGAGTGCACAGATTCCAATTGCAATTGTTCCTAATCCCGATATATCGGGATAATCCTGTTTATAAAAACACTATTACAAATGGTGTTAGGATCGTTTCTATGTAATTGTAATTCGTAATTTTACATTTAAATTTGTGTCTTTGTGCCTTTGTGGCAAAAAAGGTATTTACATATGAAAAACATTAAAATAGAAAGATATTTCTCTTTGGCAGAAGGAAACTTCATCCATATAGACTTTTTCCCAACCAATTCAGAGAAAGTGGCATTGGTTTTCCAAACTTCTGAAAAGGGTCCACTTGCTGAAAAAGCAATAACCTTGCTTGTTCAAGTCTTTAAGGAACACTTCTATCAAGATGGATACGAAATAAAAGAGCGGCTACGAAAGACTGCTGTGGAAATGCATTGGAGACTTGCTGCATTTTTCAACAGAGAAAATCATAAATTTGAAATCTCAACAGTAATTCTTATTATTAGAAATGATATTGTTTATGCAATTCAATTAGGAAGACTTGTCATTATATCTTATTCTGATAAGTTAGAATATATTGGATTTGATATTAATAAAATCTATGAGGAAAATTATGAACTTCCTATTTTAGGAATTAAAGAGGCGGAAATTCAGATTAAGACTTATGCTAAAAAAGTAATAAAAGATACAAATGTTGTTGTCTTGCCTGCTAAATTATCTAATGAGTTTAATACAAATATCTCTACAAAAAGTGATTTTGAGAAGCAAATTTCCAGGCTAATTGAAAGTGAACAGAAGCCTATCTTAAAAATTGATATTTCTGAAGGTTCTGGCAGGTTACCGTATAAGAAAAAATTCAGAATTACTACCAAGGGATCCGCTATAGCTTTGGTAATTGTTATCATCATTGCTGGTTTCTATGTATTCTTTGGAAAGAAATGGGGACAAGGAGCAATAGGTAGCGGAAAAGAATTTGTGGGTGAAAAGAAGAGATTAATTATTGATTATAGTGCTTTATTGCCAAAAATTCCCATTCCAAAACTTGAAAAAGATTGGGAGTGGATATCATCTGCTAATATTACCATAAATCCAGTTTTTGATTCAGATAATATTTATTTAGTAAGCAACAAAACTTTTACTTGTATACGGAAAAACAGTTATAAACTTAAATGGAGTAAATCATTTCAAGACGCAATAATAAATATCAAACTGTTACGAGAAGAGAAAATATTATTGATAGATGAACAAGGGATGCAATATTTGATAGAAAAGGCAAAAGGTCACTTGTTGTGGAAAAGAGAGGTTCCAGTCCAAATTTCTAAAATAGAAAAGCAAACCCCAGAAATAATTGCTATTGATTATATCAGAGATGGTAGGCTGGAAGAGAACTATTATGTTACTGTTAGTAGAAATAGAATGTTGATAATATCTGGTGAAAAAGGTAAAATTATTGCACAAAAAAGTTTTCAACAAAATATAGACTTCATTTCTGAGTATGACTATGTTGAAAAGTGTTTTTATTTAACCTTTGGCAAAAAGATATTAAAGATAAATTTAGTTCTAGGATAGAAGTCGTCATACGGTTGCAGTTGCGAGCCTGGAACCGGTTTATGGCAAACGGCAAACGAACCGTTTCCGTCATCCGTATGCCATTCAGAGCAACGCAATCCCAGCATTCGCGGGGATAAACGATAACCGATTTGTCAAAAGAGAGGATAAAATATGGAACGCTCACAGGCTTTTGAGTTACTTAAAAAGAATGTAAAAAATAAAAATCTGCAGAAACATTGTCTTGCTGTAGAAGCCTCAATGAGGCACTTTGCGCTATACTTTAATCAGGATGAGGAGAAATGGGGATTGGCTGGTCTGCTGCACGATTTAGATTATGAGAAAACAAAAAATGATTTCTCAAAACATGGCTTCACATCCGTAGAAATGCTGAAAGATTATAATCTTGATGAAGAAGTTCTAAATGCTATTCGCTCACATTCGGGGCATATTGAAAGAGTATCTTTAATGGATAAAGTGCTTTTTGCAGTAGATTCCTTAACTGGACTTATTGTTGCCTCGGCTTTAATGCATCCCGAAAAGAAAATATCAACTTTAGATACAAAGTTTGTTATGAGAAGATTTAAAGACAAAAGATTTGCAGCAGGAGCAAATCGTGAGCAAATAAAATCCTGTTCTGAATTTGATATGGAACTTGAGGATTTTATTTCGCATACTATTGAGGCAATGGCTGGAATAGAAAATATACTTGGGTTTTAACTTTCATATAAGTGAGTATAATTTTAATAAAGAGGTTGTGAATCAGTTGAACTGGTTGAATCAGTTGAATCAGTTCAACCAGTTCAACTAATTCAACCAATTTAACTATATCTATTATGGCATTAAAAAAGCAGTTAGGTCTTTTAAATGTATTCTGTATTTCAGCAGGAGCAATGATAAGTTCTGGGCTGTTTGTTCTGCCAGGCATAGCATTCGCTAAATGTGGACCAGCAGTAATAATTGCATATCTCTTTGCAGGAATTATTTTTATTCCCAGTTTACTATCACAGGCAGAACTTGGCACAGCAATGCCCAGGGCTGGTGGAAGCTATTTTTTCATTGAAAGAAGTATGGGTCCGGCAGCAGGAACCTTAGGCGGTTTTGTTACTTGGTTTAGTTTGGCGCTGAAAAGTGCATTTGCCCTTATCGGTATTGGAGCATTTACTATTCTGATTTTTCCATCTATTACAGAACTACAAATCAAAATTATTGCGGCTATATTTTGTGTAATATTTACAATTCTTAATATCAAAAGTGTTAAGCACACGGGACGTGTACAGATTATTTTAGTATTAGGACTGTTGGGGATTCTTTTTATTTACAGTGCTTTTGGGATAAAAAATATAGATTTACAGAAATATATACCCTTTTCGCCAAAAGGATTTAGCTCTATTATTCCTGTTATTGGGTTAGTTTTTATTTCCTTTGCAGGGGTTACCAAAATAGCAAGTGTTGCTGAAGAGATAAAAAATCCCAGGAGGAATTTACCGCTCGGAATGTTTCTGTCTTTCTTTATTGTTCTTGTTTTTTATATTATTGTAATTTTTATAACAGTAGGTGTATTAGATTCATCCAAATTAAGTAACTCGCTTACACCTATTTCAGATGGAGCAGGTATATTTATGGGCTCTTTTGGAATAATAATTTTAGCAATTGCTGCGCTTTTTGCCTTTTTTTCTACAGCCAATGCGGGAATCCTATCCGCTTCAAGATTTCCGCTTGCAATGAGTAGAGACCATTTATTGCCTGAATTCTTTGGTAAGATAAGCAAAAAATCTGGTACTCCTTATATATCTATTATTCTTACTGGAATTTTTATGATTGTTATGATTTCCTCTTTTAATCTTGAAAATCTTGTAAAAGTCGCATCTACTATGCAGATTATTTTGCTTATGTATGTAAATGCTTCGGTTATTGTAATGCGAGAAAGCAAGATTCAGACCTATAGTCCTTCGTTCCATTCACCATTATATCCATGGATACAAATAGCTGCAATTATAATATATGGATTTCTGATTCTTGAAATGGGAAGGATTTCGCTTATTATTACTGGTTGTTTTATTATTCTCTCCATTCTTTGGTATTTGATTTATGTGCGATTTAGAGTGAAAAGGAAATCTGCACTTATCCATATTGTTGAGAGAATTACAGATAAGAAGATAAAAACTACCACACTTGTAAAAGAGTTAAAAGATATTTTGGTTGAGCGAGATAATATTATTGAGGATAGATTTGATAAACTTATTAGTAAATGCGAGATATTGGATATAGAGAGGTCAATGACCGCGGAGGAATTTTTTAAGATTATTGCGGAACATCTATCAAAAAGGCAAAACATTAATGCGGATATGCTGTATGACCTTTTGATTAAAAGAGAGGAACAATCAACAACTGCTTTACAGCCCGGTATGGCAATTCCTCATATTATTATAGAAGGAAATAATAAATTTGATATTTTATTAGCAAGATGCAAAGAAGGGATTATATTTTCTTTAGATTTGCCTCCTGTTTATACTGTTTTTGTTTTAATAGGAACTCGTGATGAAAGGAATTTTCATCTGCGGGCCTTGATGTCAATTGCACAGATTGTTCAGCAGCCGGATTTTGAAAGACGCTGGCTTAAAGCTAAAAATATTGAAGATTTAAGAAACGTAATTCTATTATCAGAAAGAAAAAGAGATAAGCAATGAAGGTTAAAAAGAAATTATATCGTGATTTGAAGAATAAGAAAATTGCTGGAGTATGTAGTGGATTAGCAGAATATTTTGATATTGATGTTACATTGGTGAGAGTTATCTGGGTTTTATTGACTTTATTAGGTGGCGCAGGTGTGCTTTCTTATTTAGCAGCCATTATAATTATTCCTAAAAAACCGAATGGAGCTGTTGAAGTTGAGATAGTGGAGAAGGATAAAGTAAAAGCAAGGCTACATCTTAGCAAGAGTGATAAATTTATTTTTGGTGTATGTGGCGGATTAGCTGAATATTTCAATATAGATTCCAGTTTAGTGAGGATTTTTTTTGTGGTCTTGATATTCTCTGTTGGTTTTGGTATTTTGCTTTATTTGATTTTAGCGATTGTTATACCAAAAGAGAAAGGTTAAATAGATATAGGAAAATATAATTTCTATTTTTGTGGATTATTTAGTTTCTTTAATCAGTATTTTTGGGGTGTGCAATCTGTAGGCTATTTTCAGATGAAACACTCATGTCCCGAAAACAAATCGGGACGCAAAGGAGTATGAAAATGGCATGTAAGCATTCCCAATCCCCAATTCAATTGGGGAGGGCTTCTGTCTCGGCTTGGCCGAGCCAAGACGGATGGGAATGAAAGGTTAAAAAAGAAATAGAAACTATCTCTGCGAACTCTGCGTCTCTGCGGTGGGGTATTTTCAGATGAAAAAATTACTATTCCTAATTGTCCTCATTTTGCTTTTTACTACCGCATTCACTCAAGAATATTTTTCTCTTTTAGAAAAAAAGAAGGTCATAAAGATTACAGAAAATTCTAATAATTACGATATTGGCTTTCAGAATATAATTGCAAATTCCGAAACTGTAACGGTTCAAAATGATACAATTAGAAAGAATATAGATTACAAAATGTTTTATAAAGAAGGGAAAATCACAATCTTAAAACGATACCCAACAGATACAGAAATCATTATAACTTTTAAGGTTTTCCCGAAAGATTTAAAATACTCGTTTTATAGATTTCAGAAACAAAAAACTTCTAACAAAAAAGATTATAGACCGATAAGAACCACGCATAAAGAGTCTGAATATTCTTCTTCATCCAATCTAAATATTTCTGGAAGTAAGAGTTTTGCCATTTCAGTTGGGAATCAGGCAGATATGGATTTTGACCAATCATTATATCTACAGATTGATGGAGAACTCTCTGAGAGAATATTTCTTAAAGCACAACTTTCTGACAATAACTCTCCAATCGCTCCAGAGGGAACCACCAAAAAGATAAGTGAATTGGATAAGATGTTTATTAAAGTTTATTCTGGTAATTATGCACTTTCTTTTGGAGACTTCTTTTGCAAATTTGACGATACTCATTTTGCGAATTATGAGTATAAATTAGAAGGTGTAAATTTCCAATGGGATGGAAGGAATAACCTGGATGTTGCAGGTGCAATTTCTAATGGTGATTTTATATCTCACAAATTTTATGGTGTGGAAGGAAAGCAGGGACCTTATTATCTCCCTGGAAAGAATAGCTCATATGTAAAAATCCTGTCTGGAACAGAGAAAATATATTTAAATGGAAAATTACTCTCAAGAGGCGATGATTATACGATTGATTATAATGAGGGTTCTTTAACTTTTAAGAATAAGAATGTCATCACAGAAAATTCTTATATTATTGCCGATTATGAATACTCTGCAGAGGATTTCCGAAGTAATTTCTATTTAGGCTCAGGTAATTTCCATTTTTTTGATAATAATGCTAAATTGTTTTTTAAAATTCTGTCTAATAACAATGATAAGGAAAAACCTTTGAATTATACCTTCTCTGATAGTGATAAGGAGATTTTATCTCAAGCTGGCGATGACCCGATGAAAGCTCGCAAAATCGGAGCTGATTCTGTGGGAGTCGGTAAAGGGAATTACATTTTAATACCAGACTCATCTGGCTATCATTACCAGTATAATGATTCTTTGGGAAATTATCTCGTGAGTTTCTCTTATGTTGGAGAAAGAAAGGGGTCTTACGTAAAATCCGGATATAATCAATTTGAATGGGTAGGAAAAGGAAGAGGAGATTATATTTCAGAAATTCAACTACCAATGCCTGAAAAAAATCTTAACATTGATTTCGGGTCTAAGCTAAAGCTGGGTAAAGTCTTACTCTATTCTGAAGGGATAATTTCAAATTATGATAAGAATAGTTTTTCTAAAATTGATGATGAGGATGATTTTGGTTTCGCATTATTCAATGAAATAAGATTTAAAAGTGATATTTCAAATATTGGAAGGACTGAGAATTCATTTTTCTATCAATACATTGATAAAAATTATCATCCATTAACACGAACAGAATCAGCAGAAACTGAATATGAATATTCTCAATTTATAAAAGCAGATACTGTAGATGCAATTCAATACGGTGCTGATATTTTGCTTGAAATAAAAAATTGGGCAAAAAACCGTATCAAATTTTCTGAAAAAAATCTAAAATCAATTGCCCAAAGTAGA
>JAGGUR010000133.1 GCA_021158425.1 Candidatus Cloacimonadota bacterium
CAGATTCTTGAGAAGTATGGCGAAATTTGTGATGTGATTTCTGATATTGAAAAATTTCATACAGAAGCTCAAAAAGTGCTTACAAAATTCGGATTTGGTAAGGAAAGATTTTTTCAAATTTATAATACGCTTTCAGGTGGAGAAAAAACCAGGTTGGAACTGGCTAAGTTGCTGCTTTCTAAACCAGACTTGTTGATTCTTGATGAGCCGACCAATCATCTTGACCTTGAAATTCTGGAGTGGCTGGAGAATTTTCTCTTATCTTATCAAAAGGCTGTATTTTTTGTAACCCATGACCGATACTTCATTGATAAAGTAGCTGATAAAATTATTGATTTGAGAAAAAGTAATGCAACTATCTATCACACAAACTATTCTGAATATCTGAAACTTCGGACAGAAAAAGAGCAGTTTGAACTTAAGAAATATCAGGAACGCCAGAAAAAGATAAAGCAGTTAAAAGAGGTTGCGCAAAGGCGAAGACAGTGGGCACAAACATTTCAGAAGGAAACCAGACCAGAAGGTGGGGGTTGGAAATTTGAAATGATAACTAATCCAGCTAAAAAAATGATGAAGAAGGCTAAAGCTGTTGAAAAAAGAATAGAACAGCTGCAGGATGATGAGTCTATTAAAAAACCCTGGCAAGAAAAGAGAAGAAAGGTTAGATTTTCAAGCGAATATGTATCTTCAAGCAAATATGTTTTTGTAGCGAATAACCTTTCACATAGTTTTGATGAATTGCAGGTTTTCAAAGAATTTTCACTAACAATCCCGCAAGGCGATAGGCTTGCTGTGCTTGGTAAAAATGGTTCTGGGAAAACCATTTTACTAAAAATAATTGCTGGAGTATTGCAACCGAATTCAGGCGAAATTTATCATGGAAGCAGAGTTAAATGTGGCTATTATGCTCAAGAGCATGAAATATTGAATTTCCAGAATGCAATCATTGAGGAGTTGCTTGCTGTTAATACCGATGAATCAGCGGTTCGCACTATATTGGGATGCCTAAAAATTGAAAGGGAACAAGTGTATCAAGAGATTTCTACTTTAAGCGTTGGAGAAAGAAGCAAAGTAGCTTTGGCAAAGATTCTTGCATGCAATTGCAATTTATTAGTATTAGATGAGCCAACCAATCATCTTGATATTGATACTCGTGAGTCTCTGGAAAATGCTTTATCACAATTTGATGGGACACTTGTCTTTGTCTCGCACGATAGATATTTTATCAATAAGCTGGCAACAAGAATCATAAATCTTGATGATTTGAAATAATATTATGAAACGGAACACAAAATTTCAGAAATTTAGGATTTCATTATTTTTACTAATTCCTATTGCCATACTTCTTTTTACTGCGGTTTCCCTTTCATCTGAAATTCTGTCAAGCCGTGATTTAGTTATAACTTTTCATAAAGATGAAAGGAAAGTTGCTGAGAAGATATTATCGCAATTCTCAGAAATTGTTGAGTCGGTTAATAGAGAAGTGGGATTTTATCCCGATTCATCCTTTGCAGCATTATCCATTCTCCGTAGTACTACAAAGGATGAACGGAGAACGGATATATCGGGAAAAGTCAAGTTAATCCTATGTCATAATAAAAAAGATTTTAAAGAGTATATTTTGAAGTTCAGAAATTTGCCGGAAAACAGTGAAGCATTTGCAGTTTCACAAAAGGCTTTAATAATAATTCGCAATCCGAGAGATATGCAGATAAATACCGATTTTTTTCGGGTTTTGACACATGAATACAATCATATTTTGCTACATACCATTGCAGCTGATGTCAATATTCCACTTTGGTTTGATGAAGGTTTTGCCCAGTATTTTGCTAAACAGTGGGACATAAGAAGAGAGTTTATATTTGTTAGAAATGGGATTATAGGAAATTTATTAGATCTTAATGTATATAATAATAGATACCCTGAATTTCAAGACCGGGTAGAAATATTTTACTTACAAAGCTATTACACAATAAAATATTTGATAAACAGATTTTCAAAGGAAAAATTTCAGGATTTTTTGGACGCATTACAAACCTCTAAAGATTTTGATAGAACTTTTTTTGATATTTTTGAGATTTCGTTGTATAGATTTATAGTTGATGCAAGAAAGTCAATAAAGACACATACAATTTTAACAATTTTTTATTCTGGATTTGGATTACTTTGGACAATTATACCGATACTTGTACTTATTGCATATGTTAGAAAAAAAATGTTAGGAAAGAAGGTAGAGGAGATATGGGATAGAGAGGAAGAGTCAGATGATAATCTTTAACTCCTGAATGTAGGAACGGATGCGCTCATCCGTTTAATGGAGTTTAGAAGATATATGCATTGGCCTAAAATTTGCTATAATTTCGTAAGATATTTCATCCAAGCGTCACCATTGCTACTCCGGAAAACGCCATTATCATTCCAATAAATTTTCGCAAAGTAAATCTCTCTTTTAAGAAAAAGGCTGCAAATATAAAAACAAATATAACACTTGTCTGGTTTATTGCAGTGGCGATGCTTGCATAAGTATATTTTACTCCACCCATCCAGGTAATCATTGCAAAATAATTTCCAAGTATTGCTCCGGGAAGCATATATTTCCAATTTTTTGAAGGACGGAATGAACTAAAGAGTTCTTTTCTTCTTGGATGAAATAACGCTATAATACTCATTACAATTGCAGCAACAACAAGTCTTATCGTAGTTACCCAGAGGATTGGTGCTCTGTTCAAAAGCGGTTTTATCATTACGATACTTATTGCCATAAGCGTAATTGATAATGCACCCAGTAATATTCCAGCGATTAGATTTTTTCCTGGTATTGAATGGTTTGGCAATCTGAGAGATGAAATTAATATTGCACTAATAATCATTAGAGCGCCCACAAGCTGTACCCAACTTAAGCGCTCACCTAAAAAGAAGAAGGTGAGCCCAATGACTATTGGTGTATAAAGGCAGTCAACAATTGCTAATAAACCAGCACCTAATAAGTTAAGACTTTTGAAAAAAAGAGTGTCTGCAATTACGACCCCTATAATTCCACTTATTATTAATACAAGGTAATCTTCAATAGGTGCAGGTAGCAAAATGGTTCTTCCCATTATTAAAAATGTAAATAAAAATAACGCTGAGCAGATAACATTTTTGAACAGGTTCAGTGAGAGTGGTTCTGTAGATTCACCGCTTTTTTTGAAAAGAATAATCGCTGTTGCCCAAATGATTGCGCAAATTAACGATAAAATCTCACCTGAATATGGAAGGCTCATAAATTAAAAATTTCAAATTCCAAATAACAAATGTCAAATAAAGTTCAAATTACAAATAACAAATTATTCTTGGTATTTGACATTTAGATTTTGAAATTTGGATTTTATTTGTTATTTGGCATTTGTAATTTGTCATTTGTTTCTTAAAATTCATCTTCGCTTTTAGCAGAACGAGTCATAAGTCTCTTTAATCCAATTTGTGGTGAAATGTTATTAAAAAGAATATTATAGATTTCATTGGTAATAGGCATTTCAACATTCATCTTTCTGCTTAATTTATATGCTGCCTGTGTGGTTTTGATGCCTTCTGCAATCATCTCCATACTTTCTGTTATTTCCCTTAATGTTTTGCCTTTAGCAAGTTGCTCACCTACAAATCTATTTCTACTGTATTTGCTTTCACAGGTAACGACCAAATCTCCAATTCCGGAAATGCCAGAGAATGTATGTGGATTTGCTCCGCATTTTACTCCAAGACGGGTAATTTCCCTTAATCCCCGAGTAATTAAAGCGGCTTTGGAATTATCGCCCAAATTCATACCATCAGCAATTCCTGCTCCGATTGCAATAACATTTTTTAATGATGCTCCTAATTCAACTCCAACAATATCTGAACTTGTATAAACACGGAAATAATCAGTCATAAATACTTTTTGAATTTCATTTGCAAAGTCTTCATTGATAGAAGCAGCAACGATAGCAGCAGGTAATTTTTTGCTCACTTCTTCTGCATGTGTTGGGCCAGATAAAGCTGCTATGTTTTCTGGTGGTGCACTTGTTTCATCAATAATGACTTGAGACATTCTCATTAATGTATCTATTTCCAATCCTTTGGTTACACTCACGATATATTTGTGCGTTAGTTTACTTTTGGCTTTGGAGATAGTGTTTCGGACGAACTGCGAAGGCACAGCAATCACAATAATGTCACCAGAAGAAACAGTCTCGTTAAGACTGTTGGTCACTATTAAATTTTCAGGAAATGCACAATCTGGAAGAAAGAATTTGTTTATTCGGTCTTCTTGCATTTTCAGAGCACGTTCTTTTATCCACTCCCAGCCAGTTACAGAAAAGCCTTTCTCTGCAAGAAGAATAGCTAAAGTTGTTCCCCAGCTTCCCATACCAATTACTGAAATCTTTTTCATTTAGTAACTTCCTTTATTCCCACGATTTTTTTACTACAATCAGAAGGATGATAAATATGTTTCAAGTTTTTTTTTGGAGTAGCCGAGTCTGTCGGGTACTATAGGCGACGGAGTCGCCTACTCCACATCAGATATTTTATCTATAATTAACATCATTGAAAAATCATATCAAGTTTTTTGAAAATTAGCACTTTTTATTAAAGAGTGCTAAAATAATTTGACATTCATTTTAATAAGAATTATATTTTTTATAAATAAAGTAAAGAATCTAAAGTATAAAAATGAATATAAATAAATTTACATTAAGGGCACAAGAAACTATTCAATCAGCTATTCAATTAGCTCAGGAATTTGGGCATCAGGAAATTTCTCCTGCCCATATTTTAGCAGTACTTGTAAAACAGTCGGATGGGATTATACCTTCTATTTTAAGCAAATTAGAAGTGAGTAAAGAAAATTTCTATAAGGATATTGAGACAATTTTAAATAGAAAACCTCAAATTTCTGGTAGTTCACAACAGCCTTATCTATCTGCAGAACTGAATAAAATTTTTACTGATGCACAAAAAGAAGCGGATAGATTAAAAGATGAATATCTCAGCACAGAACATATCTTCCTTGCAACAATTAGAGATAAGAATGAGCTTACAAATTTGTATAAAAAGTATAATATTACTGAAAAGGATGTATTACAAATATTAAAAGAGATTCGTGGAAATCAACGAATTACTGACCAGAATCCAGAAGCAAAATATCAGGCATTAGAAAAATATGCCAGAAATATTACAGACTTAGCAAGAAAGGGCAAATTAGACCCGGTTATTGGACGGGATGAAGAAATCCGTACTGTTATGCAAATTCTCTCCCGCCGCAGAAAAAATAATCCTGTTTTGATAGGAGAAGCAGGAGTTGGGAAAACTGCAATTGTAGAAGGATTATCCCGCAGAATTGTTGAAAACGATGTGCCAGAAACTCTAAAAAATAAGGATATAATTGAATTAGATATGGGAGCGCTCCTTGCTGGTGCAAAGTTCAGAGGAGAGTTTGAGGACAGATTAAAGGCTGTACTAAAAGAGGTGCAAGCTGCTGAGGGTAAAATAATACTTTTTATTGATGAATTGCACACAGTTGTGGGAGCTGGTGCTGCTGAGGGAGCTGTGGATGCTTCAAATATGTTAAAACCTGCATTGGCAAGAGGTGAACTGCATTGCATTGGTGCAACAACATTGAATGAATACAGAAAATATATTGAGAAAGATGCTGCATTAGAGCGAAGATTTCAACCTATAATGGTGTTTGAACCTGATGTGAATGATACTATTTCAATATTAAGAGGAATCAAAGAAAAGTATGAAATCCATCATGGAGTAAAAATCAAAGACTCTGCCATTATTGCCGCTGCTACACTTTCTGAAAGATACATAACCGACCGCTTCTTACCTGATAAAGCAATTGATTTAATAGATGAGGCTTGTGCTCACATTCGCTTACAAATTGATAGTTTGCCTGCAGAATTGGATGAGATTGAACGAAAAATTCGCCAGTTGCAAATTGAAAATCACTCACTTCGTAAGGAAAAAGATACCAAGTCCATTGATAGACAAAAAGAAATTCAGAAAAGATTGGCGGTATTGCAAGAAAAATCAAATCATATTAGAACACGATGGAATCTGGAAAAAGAGATAATTAGCAACACAAGAAGACTTAAGGAAGAGATTGATAGTGCTAAAATTGAGATGCAAAAGGCAGAGAGAGAAGGGAATCTTACAAAGGCGGCGGAACTAAAGTATGGCAGATTAAGAGAACTTACCAGGAAATTAGAAGAGAAGAACCATAAATTAGAAAATCTTCAAAAAGAAACACGAATCTTGAAAGAAGAAATAGATGAAAATGATGTTGCAGAGATTGTTTCTAAATGGACTCATATTCCTGTTTCAAAAATGCTTGAGAGCGAAACAGATAAGCTTTTGCGTATGGAAGAGGAATTGCATAAACGTGTTGTTGGACAGGATGAGGCTATAAATGCTGTGGCAAATGCCATTCGCAGGAATCGTGCTGGAATTAGTCCTGAACATCGCCCAATAGGAAGTTTTATGTTTCTGGGACCGACTGGTGTTGGTAAAACTGAATTAGCAAAAACACTTTCTAAATTCCTTTTCAATTCAGAAAAAGCTATGATTCGCATTGATATGTCAGAATATATGGAAAGGCATACAGTTTCAAAATTAGTTGGAGCTCCACCTGGATATGTTGGATATGAAGAAGGCGGTCAGTTAACAGAAGCAGTAAGAAGAAGACCTTATAGTGTGATTTTATTTGATGAAATTGAAAAAGCTCACCACGATGTTTTTAATATCCTGCTTCAGATAATGGAAGATGGAAGACTTACTGATGGACAGGGCAGGACAGTGGATTTTTCAAATACTGCGATAATTATGACTTCCAATATTGCCTCTGAGCAGATTTTCAATGAGGATAGTAAGAATGAAGTTTCACGACCAGTTTTGATGAAAGCTTTGCAATCTCATTTTCGCCCAGAATTTCTTAACCGTCTTGATGAGATAATAATTTTCCATAGATTAACTGAAAATGATTTAGTTAAGATTCTTGATATTCAAATTGCTGATTTACAAGAAAGATTGTCACATCAAGGTATGGAGTTGGAGATTTCTGAACCAGCTAAGAAATATCTAACACAACACGGTTTTGACCCGCAGTATGGAGCAAGACCTTTAAAGAGACTTATTCAAAAAGAAGTTGAAAACAAAATTGCTATTGAATTACTAAAAGTACCATACACAAATCAGAATACAGTTCAAGATTCTGATAAAACCGATAGGGTTTTTATTGACATCAAAAATGGGAAAATCTTTGTTTTGGTAAAATGAGAATATAATAATTAATTAACAATAATTGGAGGAAAGATGGCAAAACAACTGGAATTCGGCCATAATGCCAGAGAACAACTAAAAAAAGGTGTTGATATTCTGGCTAATGCAGTAAAAACTACATTGGGTCCACGGGGACGAAATGTGGTTCTTGAAAAAAGCTTTGGCTCACCCACGATTACAAATGATGGTGTAACAATTGCAAAAGAGATTGAGTTGGAAGATAAGTATGAGAATATGGGAGCCCAGATGGTTAAGGAAGTCGCTACCAAAACCCATGATGTGGCTGGCGATGGAACCACAACCGCTACTTTGTTAGCTCAGGCAATCATTGATGAAGGATTCAAACATGTTACCGCTGGTGTAAATCCGATGTTTATGAAAAGAGGTCTTACAAAGGCTTCTGAAACTATAGTTAATGAGATTAAAAAACTCAGCAAACTAACCAAAACTTCAGAAGAAATTGAGCAAATTGCTACCATATCGGCAAACAATGACCCTGAGATTGGAAAACTGATTGCTGAAGCAATGGGAAAAGTTGGGAATGAAGGTGTCATAAATGTTGAGGAATCCAAAACTATGAAAACTGATTGGGAAGTTGTTGAAGGTATGCAGTTTGATAGAGGTTATATTTCACCTTATTTTGTAACTGATACTGAAAAAATGGTTGCAGAATTGGAAGATGCTTATATCTTACTTTTGGACAAGAAAGTCTCTGTTATGAAGGATTTGCTTCCGATTCTTCAAGCAGTCTCTCAGACTGGCAAGCCACTTCTACTTATTGCAGAAGATATTGAAGGCGAAGCTCTTGCTACCCTGGTTGTTAATAAGTTAAGAGGGACACTTAATGTTTGTGCTGTCAAAGCACCTGGATTTGGTGATAGAAGAAAAGAGATGCTTAGAGATATTGCAATTCTTACAGGTGGAACTGTAATTTCCGAAGAAGTTGGTCTGAAATTAGAAAATACAAAGTTGCACGACCTTGGAATTGCTCATAAGGTTATCGTTGATAAAGAGAATACTACAATCAGAGAAGGAAAAGGTAGCGAGAAAGATATTTCCGGAAGGATTCAGCAGATTAAAAGACAGATTGATGAAACCACTTCAGATTATGATAAGGAAAAGCTTCAAGAAAGACTTGCAAAGCTATCAGGTGGTGTGGCAGTATTAAATATTGGAGCAGCAACAGAAACTGAGATGAAGGAGAAAAAACATCGTGTAGATGATGCTCTTCAGGCTACCCGCGCTGCTGTTGAAGAGGGTATTGTTGTTGGCGGTGGAGTTGCTTTACTTCATGCCGCAAAGGCAATAGATACACTAAAATTAGAGGCAGAAGAAAAAATCGGTGCAGAAATACTTAAAGCCGCACTTCAAATGCCGGTTTATCAGATTGCCAAGAATGCTGGCGTGGCAGGTGATGTTGTTGTAGAAAGACTGAGAAATGAAAAGAATC
>JAGGUR010000168.1 GCA_021158425.1 Candidatus Cloacimonadota bacterium
ATTTCAAAGGAAACAGTTTTTTTGCCTTCAATCGTAAGTGGATTATAGGCTGTATTACGATTATACCAGCCAAACTCTTTTGTAATTTTAATACTCAAATCAAAAGCATCATCATATGTTCCATTGATTGGGATGACATTTGCTCCATACATTGCAATTTGAATTAACTTTGCTTTTGGAGCAGAAGCTGGGACAAAAATAATCGCTTTTTGGTTTTGAGAAGCACAGATTCCAGCAAGAGACGAGCCAGCATTTCCAGTTGATGCTGTTACAATGGTATCAATTCCATTTTCTTTTGCATAAGCACAAACAAGGTTTGAGGCACGGTCTTTAAAAGAAAATGTCGGATTCTGTGAGTCATCCTTTATATATAATTGAAAAGGAAGTTCTAACTTTGCCGACATGTCTGACATTCTCAATGACTTGATTAAATATAAAGGAGTATGTCCAACTTTTAGAAACGATAGATTCTGTATTGAATTAATTGGCAGTAATTGAATAAACTTATTATTTATTAATTCTTGAAATAGATTTTCATTATTATATAAGTCTTTTATTTTTTGGTAATTATAAACAGTTTTTAAAATTCCTTGAGGAGGATAGTTGGTATTGTTTGTCTTTTCACAATCAGGGCACAGATATGTTACTTTATCAGGTGGATATCTCTTTCCACAAGTTATACATTGAAAATAGAATTTATTTTCCATCTGAAAATACCTCACCGCACCCGTCCTCCGTAGCAGTGCAACTGCGGAGGGTGGAGAGTCGCAGAGAACACAGAGATAATAAATGTAAACTCTCATTCCCATCCGTCTTGGCTCGGCCAAGCCGAGACAGAAGCTCTCCCCTCCCCGCGTCCGCAGGGATAGTTGGGGATTGGGAATGCTTAATTTTTTTATTCGGTGTCCTTCGGTGTTCTCGGTGGTTAATTTTATTCATATTCCTTCAGTAAACCTGTTCGTTTATTAAATTCATTAATTTCTTCATCCCATTTATCAACCTTTGCAAATTGTTTATTCCAATAATTTTCATCATACCACTGAGCATTCAATTCATCAAGGGTTTTACCTTGTTGTTCAATCCATGTAAAGTATTTCAGATTATGCATACGCTTTTTATCATAATAGGTCATTTCAATCATATTATCTGTGGTAATTCCCATTAAATCAGCATAAAAACAGATAGCCGCCTTTTCGTGATTATATTCACCAAACTTTTCTCTTTCTTCAATTATACGAGACTGATACAATTCCATTGAATCGGTAGCAACAGTCAATATAACATCATTTCCATTCATTTCGTAATATTTTGCCATCTTGATTGCACCCATTAAATTTGCAATAGATGAAATTCCTAAAAGGTCAAGTTTGTTCACTAATTCGGCATCAATTTTTTTATCTTCTATGAGAAATTTCTTTCCGGCTGGTTCATTAAACAACCTCATAATGTGCATATTTGGTTCATCATCTATATCGGCAACCATATCCATATTTTTTACATTATGTATCCAGGGAACATGTTTATCACCAATTCCTTCAATGCGATGGCCTCCATATCCATTATATAGCAAGGTTGGGCATTGAAGAGCTTCTCCGGCACAAACTTTAAATCTTGGATATAGTTTTCTAAGATAATCAGCACATCCCAATGTTCCTGCTGAACCTTGTGTTAAAAATAATGCACTGAATTTATCTCCTTCTCGTTTTTCTTTATTGAATACTTCTTCCATTGCTGGGCCTGTAACAGCATAATGCCAGAGCGCATTTCCAATCTCACTGAACTGGTTCAGATTCACGATCTCGTCCGGTTTGGCATGACATAATTCTTTTGCTTTATCGTAAATTTCTTTAACATTACTTTCACAACCGGGAGTAGCATAAACTTCTGCTCCGATTTTACGCAACCACTCAAACCGTTCCTTTGACATCATTTCGGGCAATATAGCAATTGATTGGCATCCAAGAAGATAAGAATCATAAGCTCCACCACGACAATAATTGCCTGTAGATGGCCAGAGAGCTTTCTGTGTTGTAGGGTCAAATTCACCGCTAACGAGTTTTTCTACAAGGGGACCAAAAGTAGCTCCAACTTTATGAGAACCTGTTGGAAAAAATTTCCCAATTAACATAAGAATTCGTGCTTTAACTCCAGTTAATTCTGAAGGCAATTCAATATAGTTAACTCCACCAAAACCACCTCCAAATTTTATTGGTTCATTTTTCCAGGTAATTCGGAAAAGATTTAATGAATTAAGATCCCATAAACCAATATTTTTCAACTTATTTTTTATTTTTTCTGGAATTAATTCTGGATTACGCATCTGTTTATATGTAGGAATAATTATATGTTTTTCCCTACATCTTTTTATTGTATTATCAAGTATTTGTTCTTTTGTTTTCATTTATTCTCCGTTTTTAATTTTCGGTTCGTAAGTAAAGCGACGGGTGAGGTAAAGCATTTTCCAATTATCTCGACAGGTTATTTAGGATTATCTTGCGGATGGTTGAAAACCTCCGCAATGGCATACTCAACCATTGCGAAGGTCAAGACCATTCGCAAGGTTACCTCACAATTATCGTTCCTGTTTTCCCCTGGAGAGCATCAACAGCATTTTTAAGAGAAGTAATTATTGCTCTTTCTCCACCTGCTTTCACAAATCTGATAGCAGCAGTTACTTTGGGTCCCATACTTCCGGCAAGGAAATGTCCTTCTTCAAGATATTTTTCTGCTTCTGTAACGGTTATCTTGCCCAAAGCTTTTTCGTCTGGTTTGCCAAAATTTATATATGCATTTTCTACATCAGTTAAAATCAAATAGATATCTGCATTAACAGATTGAGCAAGTTTATTTCCAGCTTTATCCTTATCAATAACCGCTTCCAATCCAACTAAAGTTCCGTCGGATTTTTTCATCACTGGAATACCACCGCCACCTGATGCGATAACAATTGCATGTGCATCCACTAACGCCTGTATACAGTCTGATTCAACAATACCATAAGGTTCAGGTGAAGGAACAACTCGTCTCCAGTTTTTTTCTCCATTTGGCTTGACTTTTTTTACAGCATAACCTTTTTTTTCTTTTAATTCTAATGCTTTTTCTTTAGTATAAAAAGGACCAACAGGTTTAGTCGGATCATCAAAATCAGGGTCATCTTCTCTCACCAATACCTGTGTTACTACAGTAACTATTGGAATGTCTTTACCTTTTTGTCTAAAATAGTTTTGCAAGGTATTTTGAAACATATAGCCAATTTGACCTTGCGTCATTGCTCCAACAATATCCATTGGTTGTGCCGGAACAAGTTTATTTCCTTCTTCCTGTTGAATTAAAAGATTTCCTGCTTGAGGTCCGTTTCCGTGTGTAATAATTAGTTTATATCCCATTGCATTCATTTTTACAAGTTGCTCGCAGGTAACAGCTACATTTTTAAATTGTTCTTTGGCAGTTCCTCTTTCATTAGACAGTTTGATAGCATTTCCACCCAGAGCTATTACAACGAGTTTTCTTTTACTATTTTTCATCTGAAAATACCTCACCGCAAAGACACAGAGAACACAGAGTCCGCCAGCCGGCGGATTCTTCTCTTATTATCTGATGTTTCGGTCTCTGCATATAATTTTCATACTCCTTTGTCCGCCAGCTGGCGGATGTATGTTTCATTTAATTTTTCTATGAATATATTTATTAATTTCTTTTTTCAAATTTCCAATTTCAAGTTTCTATTTTCAAACTTCCACTTTCAAGCCAGCAATGGTCATTGCCATAATCGCTTTTTGAATATGAAGCCTGTTTTCTGCAATATCAATAATAATAGAGCGAGGTCCACTTGCAACCTCATCAGTAACTTCTTTTCCCCTATCTACAGGCATTGGATGAATAAACAAACCATTATTGGTCCTTTTCATCCGTTCTTCTGTGCATATCCAGTTAGTCATTTTGCTTGCTCTTTCTATTTCAGTCTGTTTCCCGATTTCATAAAAATCTGGTCCAAACCAGTTTCTTGAATATACGAATTCAATCTCTTCTGTATAAGCTTCATCCGGGTTATGACAGATTTCAAATTTCTTTCCATTCTTTTCACAATTTGCTTTTACTTTTGCTATCTCTTCTTCGGGAAGGCCATAACCTTTTGGAAAAGCTAATCGGACATTCATTCCTAAGCGAGAAGTAATTAAAAGATTTTCATGAACTGAACAATACGAGCGAGCCAAACTCCCATGAGCCCATGTCATAAGCACAGTTTTTCC
>JAGGUR010000106.1 GCA_021158425.1 Candidatus Cloacimonadota bacterium
TCCATTTCAACCAACCCGGTAATTTTTGCGAAAGCGCCCACAATAGCAGTATTTACAATCGGGGCTGCTCTTGAGCCGAGATGATTTTCAACTGCGATTTTGGTAGCATCTACTGTATACACCTTATAATCATCGCCAAAGTTATACTCCTCCGGTTTTTTATCAGAATTGATTAATATCCAGCCACCTTTTTTAAGACCGTTTGTTACATCTACAACTTCAATTAAAGTTGGGTCAAGCACGATTATTCCATCTGGATAATAGATTTGCGAGCGAATCTGAACCGGTTTGTCATCAATTCTTGTAAAAGCTTCTACTGGAGCGCCTCGCCTTTCAACTCCAAATCTTGGGAAGGCTTGGACATATTTGCCTCCCTGAAAGGCCGCTTCGGCCAATACAATAGACGCTTTTACCGCTCCCTGGCCTCCTCGCCCATGCATACGAATCTCTATCATATCTTCTCCTGAATTTTTTTAAGTGTTAAACTTTTTGGATATTGATAAATTGTCAAATAATAATTACTATTTATTGCCAATAAATAAAGCGGTGCTAAAAAATTGAAAACATTTACAAATATCAAAAGAGTTCCCATATATCAAATTACCGAAATTAAATTTTAATATCCATTTATTTAAAAAAATTCTTTGTCAACAATTTTGACAAAAATTTTTAGAATCTATTTATATGAATATAAAATAAATCTAAAAAGAAGTAAAACTATGGCTAATAAAAAAAGAAGAAAGTATGTAAAGAGAATTCATAAGGAAAATAAAAAAAATAAATCCTTATTTAGAACTTTTCTTATTATTGCTGCTATCATAATTGCCACTTTCTTTATATGGCAGCTAATCATTACATACTATCAACAAAAGAAGAAAGAGCCTATTCTCTCTATCCAGGAAGATTCAGCAAAGATAGACTCTAAAAAGACTATAAAATCACAAGTTGAATCCGCAATAGATTATGCTTTAAAAAGACTTGAAGTTCCAGATGAATTTATTGAAACAAAAATAAAAGGAAATACGATTATAAAAAAAATTGTTCTTGATACTAACCAATTAAGTTTAACAATTGCAAATATCTTCATAACTGATAAAGTGGAAGAAGCAGGCGGTCAGGTTATAACTGTTAAAGAAAGTAATGATGGAAACTCAATTGAAATGAAATTATATGACCCAAAGATAAAAAAATACTTCCTTTTGAAAATAAGCAATGATACCAATAAAATTTATAAAAAGATTACAAAACTATCTATTATAATAGATGATTTTGGATACTTTTCTGGAGAATTGTTAGAAAAATTTCTATCACTTGATAAGAATATTAGCTTTTCAATATTACCTGAACTTCCTTACAGTCAAGAGGTTATGCAAAAGGCATATAATCAAGGGCGGGAAACCATCATCCATATTCCAATGGAGCCTATCAGTTATCCTCAAAATGACCCGGGTAAAAATGCTATCTTTGCAAATTTATCCGAAAAAGAAATTGAAAGACGAGTAAAAAAATATATAAAAAATTTACCCCTGTGCATAGGAGCTAATAATCATATGGGCTCACTCGCAATGCAATATAGAAATGTTGTAACTCCAGTACTAAAAGTTCTTAAAGAAAATAATTTGTTTTTTATTGATAGTAGGACCACTCCAAAGACAATTGGATATGAATTGGCTCAGGAGATAGGAATTCCTACTTATATGATAGATTTCTTTTTAGATACAGGAACCTATTCTGATAGGGTTTCAACAAAAACAAAGAGATTATTGGAGCTTGCAAAAACCCAAAACGAAATTGTTGTAATAAGTCATTGCACCCTGAAAAGTCTAAAAGAACTAAAACAAATACTTGGAAATATTGAGGACAAGAATTTCAAACTCGTACCTATTTCTGAAATTGTCTTGCCTGAAGAATACGCTATATGAACATTATAAATTCAATAATTTTAGGAATTGTTCAGGGATTAACCGAATTCCTACCAGTAAGTAGTTCAGGGCATCTTGTTATTTTTCAAGAATTATTAAAATATAATAAACCAGGTATCCTTTTTGAAATAATTGTCCATATTGGGACCTTAACTGCTGTAATAGTTTATTTTAGAAAAGATATTGTGAAACTGATTATTGCTGTATTTAGTTGGAAAAAAGATAGAGATAATGAGATAAAATCTTATCAACATATGCTTCTTCATCTAATAATTGCTTCTATTGTCACAGGAATAATTGGTCTAATTTTTCAAGATATTTTGGAATCATTCTTTGATAATATTCTCCTGGTATCTATTATGTTGTTAGTTACGGGATTAATACTATTTATCTCTGACAAAGTAAAAAATACAGATAGGGAGCAATTAAATTTGCCCACCTCACTTTTTATCGGCTTTGCTCAGAGCATAGCGATAATACCTGGTATCTCCCGTTCTGGTTCAACTATTTCAGCAGGTATATTTGCTGGATTAAAAAGAGATGTTGCAGTTAGATTTGCTTTTCTGCTTTCCATTCCAGCAATTATTGGTGCTGTTATTTTAAAGAGCAAAGAATTGTCTGATGTATTAACGCATGATTTATTATTACCATATCTGCTTGCCGGTATATCAGCGGCAATTGTCGGTTATCTTTCCATTTCATTATTAATACAATTAATTAGAAAAGCAAAATTGATATATTTCTCCATATATTGCTGGATTGTTGGATGTTTGACAATTGTCATAACCCTGTTAAAATAAATTAAATCTAATAGAAGTATAATTATGGAATTAAAAAATAAAATAGAAGCTTTAATATTTGCTTCTGAGAGGTCAATATCTGCTAAAGATATTGCAAAATATATTGAAGTTGATGATTTAGAAGTTATTGAAAAAGCTATTGATAAGTTGAATGATATATACCAAAATAATGGCAGACCATTCTGTATTAGAAAGGTGGCTGGAGGTTATCAATTTGCAACGAACAAGAAGTTTTATCCTCTTATAAAAAAACTTTACAAAGAACAGAAAACTATTCATCTGTCAAATTCAGCTATGGAGGTTCTGGCTATCATCGCATATCATCAGCCTATTACAAGAGCAAAAATTGATGCTATTCGTGGAGTGAATTCTACCTATCACATTCACAATTTACTTGAAGTAAAACTTATTAAGCTCGCTGGCAGATTAAAAAGATTAGGAAGACCCATTTTATATGGAACAACAGACAAATTCTTAAAATTCTTTGGAATAAATGATATACAGGATTTGCCTGATTCTCACCAGATTAAGGAGATTATGGGTTATGATATTGCA
>JAGGUR010000024.1 GCA_021158425.1 Candidatus Cloacimonadota bacterium
TACATTTGTGTCTTTGTGTCCATTCTCCGTAGCAGTAGGACTGCTACTGCGAAGGATGAACCTTTGTGGTTAGAAAGGATTTTCATATGAAAAGAATATTTAGCGGAATTAAACCAAGCGGAAGATTGCACATAGGAAATTATCTCGGAGCAATAAAGAATTGGATTACACTTCAGGATGAATATCAATGCGTTTGGGGAATTGTGGATTATCACGCTATTACCGTTCCTTATAATCCTAAGGAACTGGAGGAGCGGGTGATTGATTGTGCTGCAAGTTATATTGCCGCAGGACTTGACCCTGAAAAAAGCATCTTAATGCTTCAATCTCAGGTCAAAGAACACACAGAGCTCGCCTGGATATTAAATACAATCACTCCGATCTCCTGGCTGGAAAGAGTCCCAACCTTCAAAGATAAGGCTAAACAATTTAGCAAAAGCTTAAATATGGGTCTCCTTGATTATCCTGTTCTTATGGCAGCAGATATTATTTTATACAAAGCTGATGCTGTGCCTGTTGGCGAAGACCAACTCCCTCATCTGGAATTGACAAGAGAAATTGTTAGAAGATTTAATAATACTTTTGGGCAAACTTTTCCTGAACCGAAAGCAATCACCAGTTCAGGCGCTCTTATAAAAGGCTTGGATGGAAATAGTAAGATGGGCAAATCTCTGGAAAACTGCATCTATCTTGATGAAACTCCAGAAGAAATCTGGAAAAAATTATCAACTGCTGTAACTGACCCACAAAGAATTCGTAGAAATGACCCTGGCGACCCTGAGGTGTGTAATATATTTTCCTTACACAAATTATTCTCAAAAAAAGAGCAAATTGATTATGTTAATAATGGATGCAGAACTGCAGATATAGGTTGCCTGGATTGTAAAAAAATTCTATCAAACAATATTGCTGCTGAGTTGTCACCAATTAGAGAAAAACTCATTGAACTGAAAAACAATAGAGATTATTTAAAGGATGTGCTGAATGAAGGAATAAGAAAAAGTAAAGAAATCGCAATACAAACGATGTCTGAAGTTTATGATAAAATTGGAACAAATTACAAATTCTTAAAATAGTTGACCCCGTTAGAAATTTTTTTCTAACAGGGTTGACATCAAAAAATTAATTCTATATATATGTTACTAAAATTAGGAATGGAATAAAAATTTATGTATACACTTTTACTTATAATTCATGTTTTGGTTTGCATTAGTTTAATAATTTCTGTACTTTTGCAATCAAGCAAAGGTGGAGGTCTGGGCGGTGCCTTTGGTGGTGGAAGCAGTGATACTTTATTTGGTGGTCAAGGAGCATCGTCATTTCTTAAAAAAGCAACGAAAGTTTTAGGTGTAACTTTTATGGTAGTAACAATTCTGCTTGCTTTAACTACCGGACCGCAAAAGAAAGGTAAAGGTGGTGGAGAGGTTTCTAAAGAACTTCAAAAAGCAATAGACGAAACTTCCCAAAAAGAAAAACCTACTCCTCTGCCAGAAGGCTTTGAGGTCTTACCTGAGCCTACGGAAAAAGAATAGTATTATCTTTGTGCAGAAGTGGCGGAACTGGCAGACGTGCAAGACTAAGGATCTTGTGCCCGTATAGGGTGTAGGGGTTCGAGTCCCCTCTTCTGCACCATTTCTTATTTATTTTAACCTTGAATTTACAATTTTTAATTTTACAGCGCCCATAGCTCAATTGGATAGAGCATCTGACTACGGATCAGAAGGTTCCCTGTTCAAATCAGGGTGGGCGTGCCAGTATTTATCACATCAATTTCTTGACAACATTTCCTGAAGGATAATCTTTATGTCGGGAAGAGAATTGCTTGGGATTTTCAATGGTGTCAACCCTGAATTTCTTCTTGCTCTCTTCCCTTTTAATATTCTAATACTTTTCTTATCGTAGCAAAATCATCTTTCTCACAATCGCTTCTTTCCCAACTGATAATTTACATAAATAAATACCATTTGGTAACTGTTTCCCATTTTCATCTTTTCCATCCCAGACAACTTTTATAAGTTCAGAGTTTAGAATTCGGAGTTCGAAATTCTTTACTAGCTGACCTTTGATATTATAAATTTTTATCTCTGCATTCTCTGCCTGCCGGGGCGTAGCGTAGCGAAGACTGGCGGTTGAAAAAGATATTGTGGTTGATGTGCTGAAGGGATTGGGGTAGTTGTTAAGAATTATGTTATCCTGATTTAAAATTTCATCATCTACAGAATGATTATACGAAAACTCAAAAACACCAATATCAGATTCTTCAATAGTAAATAAATAGTTATTCTCACCCGAGTTATAAAAATCTATTGAGCGGATGTATGCTAAGCCATTAATATTATCAATAGTTTCCAATATACCTGATGGATTTCCACTTATATCATATATATATGAAGAAGTCCAGGTTGATGTGAAAAAAATATCATCATAAATTCCTGGATATGCATAATTAGAAGGCACAGCTAATTCAAATGCAAAGGTTGGATTAAGAGGGTCATTTAGGTTAAAGAACTTCGTTTCATCTAAATGTCCACAATAAAACAAACCTAAATAATTGTTATAAGATCTTAAAGCGGTCCACGTATATTCCGAAAAATGGTCAATTGTATTTGCTAAATAAGGAGTATTTTCATATAATCCATTTAATATATATAAATTTTGGTAGTTATTAACATCATTCAATAAATATCCATACCCATTTTTTACAAGAAAACTATAACCATCAAGGTCAGTATACTCAAATAGTAATATCGTATTCCCTGGTTCAGAAATATCATATTTTCTTATTATTGTATTTGGATAAACGGTAAAAAAATATACGGTATTCAGCTCAGTATCATCAAAA
>JAGGUR010000009.1 GCA_021158425.1 Candidatus Cloacimonadota bacterium
GCAGAGCCTCGCAGATTCAGTTGTCGCACCAGCAGATTCTATTATTTTTGATTATAATTATCCAAACTCATTATATAAATTAGAAGATAAAGATGAAAATCCAGAAACCAGGATTTTTACTATTGAACAAAGAAAGCAGAAGATTTGGTAGTTAACAAATTTTTAGATTCAATACTTATGTTGACTTATAAGAAAAAATGGTTCTCCTTCAAAATGTGTGGGTAATAAACATTTCAGAATTATTATTTAAAATTAGGATAAGAAATTTTCTATTCTGATTGTTAATAAGTCGTTAAGAAATTTGTCTAAAATCCACGTTTTTTTAGAGACATCAAATCAGTCTCGAGGTAGTAAAAGTGTGGATTGTGGGCAATATTTTAGACTTATTCACGATCAGAATATTTATGTTCCTTTTTCTTATATAATAATTTCTTAACCTAATTCCTTATTCATATTAAAAATTTACTTTTTATTCTACCCATAGTTTTTGAAAGAGAACCATAATTTAAAGGAAATATATTAGCTCAGGAGGCTAGGCTACTTAATGGAAATAAAATTTGAAGGAAAAGAAAAATATAAGATTATCGTAATGGTTATCCTTTGTGTTCTTTGCTGCTTATTTACCTATTATTTCCATGCGATTCTTAAGCATGGAAGAGTTTATACCCACATCTTTTATATTCCAATTGTTTTAGCATCAGTATGGTGGAAAAGAAAAGGTTTAGCTGTAGCAATATTTTTATCGGCATTCCTGATTTTCAGTCACTTTCTTATTAGAACAGGTGTGGAGACTATTAATGATTTGCTCCGAGCTTTTATGTTTATTTTTGTTTCTATAGTGGCCACTATTTTCAGTGAGAAAATTGCAAAGTCGCAGGCGAAGATAAAAAGGGAGAAGAATTTCTCTGCAAATGTAATTGCTTCCATCCCGGATTCTTTGCTCGTTGTTGATAAGGATTTAAGGATAATAAAAGCAAATCTATCATTCCAAAAAGTATTTGGGATAGAGCCCGAAAAGGCGATAGGCACTCGCATAACCGATATATTAGTAGATGATGATAAAAAACTTAGCACTGAACTATCCAAACTTTTAGGGACTAAAACTACAATGGAAAACTTCGAATTGCATTACCAATCAGAAAAGGTAGGCGAACGGATATTCAATATGGCAGCTCGCGGAATAATACAAGCAGAAAAAGATGGGGGAGAAAACGAAGAAGTATTAATTGTAATTGAAGATATCACTAAGCGTAAGCAAGCAGAAGAGAGGCTTCGACAGTTCAGTGAAGAACTGGAGTTGAAAGTTGAAGAGAGAACGAAAGAATTAGCGAAAGAGCGTGACTATATACGCAACTTGCTGGATAATATACCGGTAGCCATTTCAATAAGCACCCCTGATGGCAGGGTCACTGAAATCAATAGAACTATGTTGGAAATGTTCGGTTATGATTCCACTGATGAGTTTCTCAAGTTACCTGCTTCTGCTCATTATTACGATAAAAAGGAGGGAGAACAATTTCTTGAATTGCTAGAAAAAGGTTCGGTAGAAAATTTTGAAGTAAAATATAAGCGAAAAGATGGGACTTTATTCTGGGGTTCTCTGTTTTCGACTCAACAAAGAACAGAAAATGGAGAAATATGGTTTATCAAAGCAATTGTGGACATCACTAAGCGTAAGCGGACGGAGGAAGCATTACATCAAAGCGAGGAGGAGTTTCGTCAGGCACAGAAGATGGAAGCAATTGGAAGACTGGCAGGTGGTTTGGCTCACGACTTCAATAACATGTTGACAGCTATATTAGGATATAGCGACATCCTACTGAATAAACTTGGTGAGATTGATCCTTTAAGTAAATACCCCAGAGAAATCAAGAAGGCTGCAGAACAAGCCACCTCTCTAACAAGACAACTCCTGACATTCAGCCGTAAACAGGCACTTGAACTAAAGATGCTGGATCTCAATGCAGTTGTCACAGATATGCAAAAAATGCTTCAGCATTTGATAGGAGAAGATATAGAGCTTGTAACTGTTTTGGAGCCTAAACTGGGACGCATAAAAGCAGATAAGACACAGATTAATCAGGTCATCATGAATTTAGCAGTTAATGCCCGTGATGCAATGCCTAAAGGAGGTAGACTCTCTATAGAGACCAGCAATGTAGAGCTGGACGAGTGGTATGCTCGTCAGTATGCAGAAGTCAAGGCCGGATATTATGTAATGCTTGCTATTACAGATACTGGATGCGGAATCGATAAGGAGATACAATCACATATCTTTGAACCTTTTTTTACAACTAAGAAGGTGGACAAAGGAACAGGTCTGGGTCTTTCTACTGTTTATGGTATCGTTAAACAAAGTGGTGGTAGTATCTATGTTTATAGCGAGCCTGGACTTGGCACCACTTTTAAGATGTACTTTCCGCGGATCAACAAGGGTATTAAATCTCATAAATCAACTGGTATCCAATCAGAACTTAAACAGGGTTTGGAAACCATCCTATTAGTGGAAGACCAAGAAGTGGTCCGTAATTTGGTAATTGAGATTCTGAATATGGAAGGTTACACTGTTTTAGTGGCTAATCTGGCAAGAGAAGCTATCTCAATCTGTAAAAAGCATAAGGAACCAATCCATCTGATGATAACTGATATAATAATGCCCCATATGAGCGGTACAGAGTTGGCTGAACAATTGAAATCCTTGCGACCAAATATGAAAGTACTCTTTATGTCTGGCTACACACACAGGGATGTTATTGACCGCGGTATTTTAAAACCGGGAGCACCATTTATTCAAAAGCCAATGACAAGTAAGGCTCTAATACATAAAGTTCGTTATGTTCTGAATACACATAAGAAGGAAAGTGAATAACTAATCAAGCTTTTTTGATTACAAAATTTGGTAAGAAAACAAAAAATATCAGAATTCTGTTGAACTTGAAAAATTAAAACTATTTATTTTCATAGCCGGCACTAAAAATCCACCACCGAAAAAAGCACTTGCAATCTCTCTCTCTTTACCAATCTCTTCAATATTTGAAAATATATTTATTACACTTTCAGTGAAGCGCATATTCTTGAGTGGCTTTGTGATTTTACCGTCTTCTATCAAAAAGAATCCATCCCTTGTCATA
>JAGGUR010000031.1 GCA_021158425.1 Candidatus Cloacimonadota bacterium
AAACTGAGAAAGGAGATAAAAATGCCAAGAGGTGATGCCATGCCTGGCGGCAGACAAGGAACAGGTCCACGAGGACAAGGACCTGGAACTGGTAGAGGACGAGGAATCGGAAGAGGTACCCAACAGGGCAGAAGCCAGGGTAGAGGTCAAGGTGGAAGGTTTGGATACACAGCTATATGTATCTGTCCAAATTGCGGAAAAGAAATTTCCCATACACCTGGAACTCCCTGCAATAGTATAAAATGTCCTAAATGTGGAACCTTAATGACAAGAAAAAATTGATAGTTAATATAAATTATACAAGTGGAGTGCTGAAACGAGTCCCGATTTATCGGGACGAACTTTCAGCTAATGGAACACCATTTACGAAAAGGTCACAGACTCAGTATATTTATGAACTAACCTACCTATTTCGTATAGACGTATTTTGGGACTAAAATAATATCTTTTTCTTTGTATCCTTTGTGAACTTTGTGGTTAAATAAAAAAATGAAAATTTCAGTTGCAAGTGGAAAAGGTGGAACTGGGAAAACAACCTTTGCTGTAAACTTCTCACTTTTTCTTAATAATATTAAAAAGAATAAAATTGTCTTGGTTGACCTTGATGTTGAAGAACCTGACTGCCACATTTTTCTGAAACATAAAAATTTCAAAAGGAAAAAGTGCTTCCGAGAAATTCCTAAAGTAAACGAAAAATGCAACCTATGCGGCAAATGCTCTGAGATATGCGAGTTTAACGCTATTGCTGTAACAAATACAAAAGTAATAATCTTTCCAGACCTTTGCCACAGCTGCTATGCTTGCATTGAGATGTGTCCACAAAAAGCTTTTGATATTGAAAATATTGAAATGGGTGAAATCCATTGGGGCAATATCGCTTCCAATAATTTTTATTTTGTTGAAGGAAAGCTAAAAATTGGCGAGGTAATGGCTGTTCCTATGATAAGGCAAACAAAAAACTTTTCAGCAGAAAGGTTTGGAGAAAATAGCTATTTCATTTTTGACTCACCTCCAGGAACTTCCTGTCCAGTGATAGAAGCAACTAAAGAGTCGGATTTTGTGGTTTTGGTAACTGAGCCAACCCCATTTGGCCTTCATGATTTAAAACTGGCTGTGGAAACTATGCGGAAATTGAGAAAAAAGTTTGGAGTAGTGATAAATAAAGCAGGTATTGGAGACCAATCAGTTTCTGAATATTGCTATAATGAAAAAATTTCAATATTGGGCGAAATCCCCTATTCAAGAGAAATTGCTGAGTTGTATTCACAAGGCAAGAATATTATCAATCTTCCCTCAATCAATAAAATTTTTGAGAAAATTCATAAAAACATTTTAAGTTTGCTATGAGATACAAATACATGCAAATCCTACAAAAAAGTATAAAAACTACAATATTTATTGTAATGATTAATCCAAATAACAAGATAAACCTGTGTAAGCATTCCCAATCCCCAATTCAATTGGGGAGGGCTTGGGAATGAGAGTTTACATTTATTTTCTCTGTGTCTCTGTGCCTCTGTGGCAAGATATTTTCGGATGAAAGAATTAGTAGTTATTAGTGGAAAAGGCGGAACTGGCAAAACATCTTTAACCGCCTCATTTGCATATTTAGCTGGCGAAAATACTATTCTTGCAGATTATGATGTTGATGCATCCGATTTACATATTCTTTTGGAACCCAAGATTAAGAAAACTTACCAATTCTACGGCGGCAAAAAAGCAAACATCATAAAGGAAAAGTGCATCGGATGTGCAAAATGCCAGGAAATATGCCGATTTGATGCAGTCAAAAATGTAGATGATAAATTTGAGATAAATAAGATTGACTGCGAAGGTTGTGGCTACTGCTATAGAATATGTCCAACAGATGCAATTGAGTTTAAGGATAATCTATCAGGTGAATGGTATATATCAAAATCACGGTTTAGTTCTACTTTGATTTTTGCAAAACTTGATATTGCGGAAGAAAATTCAGGTAAATTAGTTACAGAAATAAAAGAAGTGGCTCGTAATTTGGCAAATGAAAATAATAAAGATTTGCTGATTTCTGATGGTGCACCTGGAATCGGCTGCCCTGTAATTGCCTCTCTTTCTAATGCAAACTATATTTTGATTGTAACTGAACCATCTCTTTCCGGATTTCATGATTTGAAAAGAATTCTTGAACTTGTAAAACACTTCGGATATTCAGCAGGATGCATTATCAATAAATATGATATAAATAAAAAGATTACAAAAGAGATAGAAATTTTCTCTCATAATAATGAGTTAGAAATTATTGGAAAGATTCCCTATTCCGACTCTTTCCCAAAATCTTTAGTTCTGAAACAAACAGTTGTTGAATTTGATAAATCAGATATTGGTAAAACTGTGGAAAATTGTTGGGGAAAACTTCAATCAAAATTATGAAAAATAGAAAATGATTTACAAGCCACAAAATCACACAAAAAACACGAAAAAAATTATTAAAAACAAAACTTGTTATATTTTTGTGAATTTTCGTGTAATTTCGTGGCTAAATAATTACTTGGAGGAAAAGTGAAAATAGCATTTACAACAACAGGCAAAGGCTGGGATGCTCAAGTAGATACGCGTTTTGGACGCGCTATTGGATTCTTTATTTTTAGTGAAGAATCTAAAATAGAATATTATGTTTCAAATGAACAAAACATGAACGCAATGGGAGGAGCTGGAGTTCAGTCTGCACAAAATATTATCAATTTAAAAATTGATGCGTTAGTAACTGGAAATATGGGTCCCCGAGCATTTCAAATACTAAATTCTGCTGGAATAAAAATCTATCTTGCAGAAGAAAATTTGACAATAAAAGAAGCTTATGAAGCATTTAAGAAAAATGAGTTAAAGGAGGTTGCCAATCCGAATGTCGCAGGGCATTGGGTGTAATTATTTATGAGAAGCCACGAAAACACACAAAAGCAAATATTCCGTTAAAAAATAAATAGAATATCTCTGCGACCTTTGTGTCTCTGCGGTGAGTAAAGATTTTTGTGTTTTTTTGCGATTTTGTGACTCAATACTTTATAGGAGAAAATAAAAATGGAAAAAAATATGAACACGGAAAAAGAAAAACAAGAAAGATATCTCAAAGAAAATATTGAGAGGATAAAGCATAAGATAATTATCCTCAGTGGAAAAGGTGGTGTTGGTAAAAGCACAGTGGCTGTAAATTTGGCCTATGGCTTGGTAGAAAAAGGCAAAAAAGTAGGTATTCTTGATGTAGATATTCATGGACCTTCTACCGCAAAGCTGCTGGGTATAGAGGGAAAGGTTTTAACTTCTAAGGAAAAAGGTGATAGACCTGAACCAATCCGTGTAGACGAAAATTTGTATGTACTGACGATTGCCTCACTTTTGGGCAGTCCTGATGACCCTGTAATCTGGCGTGGTCCCCTTAAGATGAAATTGATAAGACAGTTCTTGCAGGATATAGAATGGCCTCCCCTTGATTATCTTATAGTTGATAGCCCGCCTGGAACAGGTGATGAACCTCTCTCTGCCGTCCAAATCATTGGTAAGATGGATGGTTCTGTCATAGTCTCCACACCTCAAGACCTTTCCCTTCTTGATGCAAGAAAAACAATAAATTTTTCCCGTAAAGTGAATGTCCCGGTTATTGGAATTATTCAGAACATGACCGCTTTCAAATGTCCTTATTGCGGTAAATTAATTGATATATTCGAAGGAGCTGGGACAGAAAAAGCAGCAAAAGATTTTGGAGTAGAAATCCTCGGTAAAATCCCAATTGATAAAAAAATTGTAGAAACTGGTGACAAAGGTAAAGCATATATAAAAGATTATAAGGACTCAGAATCCGCAAAGGCAATGGCAAGTATAGTTGATAAAATAATTGAAAAGATTGAAATTTGAACTA
>JAGGUR010000153.1 GCA_021158425.1 Candidatus Cloacimonadota bacterium
ACAAGCATATGCTTGGTCAAAAATAAAAGCAGAAAGGAAAGATAAATATCAACGATTGAAAGATTCTATAAAGAAGAATGATATCAAAAATATTTCCAGAAATCTGTATAATAGTTTGGAAGATGGTGTTTTTAAACGTTATCCAATAATCAAAACCGTCAAGGAGAAAATGTTAAATTTTGGTGCTATGGGGAGTTTGATGTCAGGAAGTGGTTCAACAGTTTTTGGTATTTTTGATTCAAATGATAAAATGGAACTGGCTGAAAAATATTTTATGAGTTTAGATTTCTGGACATATAGAACTAAAATAGATACATAATTAGACCTTACGGATGGTTAATCCGCCTGACCCGATTTTATCGGTCCGTCAACTGACGGATCGGAGTTGGCGGAGAAACCTCCGTAATGGTTGTATGTATATAACTTTAAATGACAATGTACTCAAAGCTTCGGATTTTTACAGGAAATGCAAATAAGGAATTAGCTCAAAAAGTTGCCAAGCATGCTGGAATTCCTTTAAGTAGAGCAGAAGTATTCAAATTTTCAAATGACAATTCATTTGTTAAAATAATTGATAATGTTCGTGGCGCAGATGTATTTATAATTCAGCCTACTTGCATGCCAGTTAATGATAATTTAATGGAACTTCTTATTATGATAGATGCTCTTCATCGTGCATCGGCAGCTAGAATTACAGCTGTAATTCCTTATTTTGCCTATGCCAGGTCAGATAAAAAAGACCAGCCAAGAGTCCCAATTACTGCAAAATTAGTAGCTAATTTGCTAACTACTGCTGGTGCAAATCGTATAATTGCATTTGACCTTCATGCTGAACAAATTCAAGGCTTTTTTGATATACCTGTGGACCATCTTTCTATGCTCCCAATCTTTTTGAATTATTTCAAACCATTAAATCTCAAAAATATAGTGGTGGCTTCTCCTGATACTGGTGGCACTCAGCGAGCAAGATGGTTAGCAAAAGGACTTAATGCCAGTATAGCAATAGGCGATAAGCGAAGACAAGGAAATCTTGGGAGTATAGAATTGTTAAATGTTGTTGGAGAAGTTAAAGGGAAAACTGCTATCATAATAGATGATATTATTGATTCTGCGAGGTCTGCAATAAATATGGCTAAAGCACTTACTAAAGAGGGTGCAACAAAAATATATTGTGCCTGTACCCATCCGGTATTAAGTGGCGATGCTGTTGAGAGAATTGACCAATCCCAAATAGCAGAATGTGTTGTTACGGATTCAATTCCTTTAGGGGATAAAAAAAACAGAAGTGCTAAGCTCAAACAACTTTCAATCGGGTCGCTTTTAGCTCAAGCTATCTTAAGGGTACATAAAGAAGAATCTATAAGTGTCCTCTTCAAAACTTAAAGTAAGGAAAGTTAAAATGAAAATAAATACGGAGATTAGAAACACAGGGAAAAAGGAAGCCAAAAAATTAAGGGATAATGAAAAGATACCTGCCATTTTATATGGGAAAGGATTTGAATCTATCCCTTTAGTATTAGACTATAAGGAATTTGTTCACTCGCATAAAGAAAGTGCGGGGCATCAAAGTTTTATATTTCTTAAGGTTAACGGAAAAGAGTACAGAACCTTAATAAAAGAGATGCAATTGGACCCACTCTCAAGAAAGATAATACATATTGATTTTAAAGAGATTTATTCAGGGCAAGAGATTGAAGTTAAAATTCCTATCAAATTAGTTGGAGATTGTCCAGGCTTAATTGAAGGCGGAATATTTGAGATGCATTTGAGAGAATTAGAAATAAAATGTTTACCAAAAGACCTGCCAGATTCCTTTGAAGTAGATGTCTCAAAGTTACAAATTGGTGATTCAATTCATGTAGAAGATTTACTAGAGCAATTGCCAAATGTTAAGATTCTTCATCCACCATTAACACCAATAATTAGTGTAATATTACCAAAAGCCGAAAAAGTTGAAGTTGCTGAAGAGGTTGAAGAAGTCGTTGAAGAAGAGGTTGAAGAGGAAGCAAAAAAGGAAACTGAAAAAACTGAATAATAATTGTTCTCTTCAGGGGATGGGATAAATTAATGTTTGCTAAGACAGCCCCCAAACTGATTGTTGGACTTGGAAATCCAGGAGATGAATATGAAAATAACCGACATAATATAGGTTTTGTTATTGTTAATGAATTGTGCAAGAAAATCCATGCTAATAATTTCAAAAAAAAAAGAAGCTATTTCGTTGCTGATAAGAATGACTTCCTATTCTTACTACCTCGCACATATATGAATCTCTCTGGAATTGCTATCCGAAAAGCCGTCAAAAAATATAAGATTGCTTTGGATAATCTCCTGATTGTGTTAGATGATATCAATCTTCCTCTTGGCAAAATCAGAATTAGAGAAAATGGAAGCAGCGGGGGTCATAATGGGCTGAAATCAATAATTGCTGAACTGAACTCACAAGATTTCCCAAGATTAAGAATGGGAGTAGGAGCAAAAAATCAACAAGAGAGTGATATTTCCTTGAGAGATTTTGTCCTTTCTGATTTCACAGAAGAAGAGATAAATTTTTTAGAAAAACCTATATCTCAATCTGTTGAACTTATTACTCATTTTTTATTTCAAGATTATAAAAAAATGAGCGATGTGTTTAGCCAGATGAGTTCCTCATTCTAATAAATCCAGATTGATATTTTGCAAATGCAGAAAATAAAACTAACTTGTCTTGGCACCATAGCACGAAAGGGATAATATGAGAAGAAAATACGAATCAATGTTTATCCTTCCGCCAATGGAAGATGAACAGATAAATGAAAATATTGAAAAAGTGAAAAAATTCATTGCTGAAAAAAAAGGAGAAATATTAGAAGTTAAAGATTGGGGGAAAAGAAAATTAGCTTATGAAATTAATAGTTATAATGAAGGATATTATGTAATAATCACATTTGAATTTGAACCTAATCAGATTTCTTCGTTAAAAAATTTTTATAAGTTAGATGAAAATGTTATTCGGTCTATAGTAATTAAAAAAGATGAATAAAAAATTATCCCGATGTACCCTCCCGATTAAATCGGGACGAAGGG
>JAGGUR010000104.1 GCA_021158425.1 Candidatus Cloacimonadota bacterium
AATCAAGAGCCTCATATAGTTTTAGCCGTGATATAAATGGGGGACTAACTGCCCAATACAAAGATACTAAAGATGTAAAATCAGGCAACTCAACCCGAACAACTTCTCTTAACCTTTGGGTTGAGTTCAAATTCTAGGAGATTGAAATTTGAAACTGGAAACTGGAAATTTGTCTGCCGAAGGCAGATCCGCATCTGGCGGAAAATTGAAAACCAAGAAAAATAGTCAAGTCTCAAGTCTCAAATCTCAAGTATCAAGTATCAAGTATCCCCGACTTGTCGGGATTTTCGCTTCGCTACAACAAGTATCAAATAAAAGACTGATTGCAGTTGGAGATATTCATGGGCAATTCAAAATGCTTGAACTTCTTATGAAGAAGATTCAACCCAAAGAGTCTGATAAATTTATATTTCTCGGAGATTATATTGATAGGGGACTTCAAAGTAAAGAAGTTATTGATTTCCTGATAGATTTCTCAAAAGAATATAATTGCATTTTTTTACGAGGCAATCACGAGGATATGTTGCTTGCGTTTCTTAAACTTGATGAGAAAGCAATGTACGGAGAATCTTATCAGTATAATGGTGGAGAATATACTGCGTTTTCTTATGCTGGTGATAATGCTGTATTAGAGGATTTGAAACACACCATTCCGGAAGAGCATATTAAATTTTTGAAGAGTATGAAATATTATTATATTGAAGATAACTTTCTTTTTGTGCATGCAGGAATTATGCCTGGAATTCCGATTGAAGAACAGAAGTTAGACGACTTGGTCTGGATTAGAGAGCAGTTTATCTACTATCCAACTGGGATGGATAAAATTATTGTATTTGGTCATACTCCGTTAAATAAGGTGCTAATTGGTAATGATAAAATTGGCATAGATACCGGGGCTGGTTACAATATAGCTTTAAGTGCAATTGAACTTTATACAAAAGAAGTCTATTCTGTTAAATGGAGTGAAGTTAAGTAATTTGTGAGAACCATTAAGGGTTTAAAATCTATAATTCAAAGAAACACTGTTTCCTTCAAATTTTAATTCAATTTTCTTTTTTTTCTCGTTAAAATTATAAAGTTTAGCATCCACAAAAGCATCTACAATAGAAAGAAATTTCATTGCTCCTATCCACCATAACATACTTTGCTGTTTTTCATAAAAAATTGAGTATTTATCATAGTCCAGTTGCGAGTGGCTTTGTTCATATTTGCTATAAGCGTCGTTCATTTTAATATGATAGTGCAAAGTGAATCCGAAAAGAATGGATTCAGCAGTAAACCCAATTGCGGATTTAATGTATTTTTTATTGTAAAATTGTCCTCCACCTGGAATGAACAAAGAATAAAGCATTGCTTTGGTTGCATTTCTTTTTAGTTCACCTTGTTTTGTATCTTGAAATATTTGTAATTCGCGAGAAATATCTTCATTTTCATTTTTACATGAGAGGTTGGAAAATAGGGCTACCAGCAAAATTAAAATAAAGATTTTTTTACTCATTTTTCAATTCGCTAAATAAGCAGGGAGTGTGATTATATTCTGTGTCTTATTATACTCATCTTTTAAACTTACAATATAACCCTTATTGCATTTATATTCATTTAAGAATATTTTCAGATGATTTTTCCTTAATTTTGCCTTTTTTACCTCTATTGGTATTAATTTCTCAGCCCTTTTCAGAATGAAATCAATTTCTTGTTTTTTTGTAGTCCGCCAGTAATAGAGGGACCCAATTTCTGACAAATTTTTATATACTTGAGAAAAGATAAGATTTTCTAGAAGACAACCAGCATCGGTGCGGATTTCAACTGGATTAAAATTTTCTATTAAACTATTTCGGATTCCATTATCAAGGAAAAATACTTTATTGGCTTTCTTTAACTCTGTGCTTTTATTTTTATGATAAGGGGATAATAATTTGATAATAAAAGTATCCTGCAAGATATTTAAATAATTTTCAACCGTTTCACGTGTTAATTTTACTTCTCTGGAAGTTGGCTCAACCGCAAAAAGGTTTGTAAAATTGACAGCCAAAAATCTAATCAGATGGTTAAATTTATTTATATTAGGAATTGTAAACATAGTTCTAATATCTTTAATAATATATGAATTTACAATATCTTTGAGATATTCTATCTTATGTGAAATTTGATTAATTTTGGCTACTTCTGGATAGCCACCAAAGATGATGAATTCATTTAACAATCTTATTAGTTCTTCTCTGACAAAAAGTAATTCATCGGAATCACATTCATAAAAGCGCTTATTTAATTTATCTGCTATAAGTGATTTGCCTTTAAATACCAAAAATTCTTTAAAAGTAAGAGGGAAGAGATGGAACACATATTTTCTGCCAGCCAATGAATCTTTGAATTTTATCTTTATCTGCGTAGTTGATGAACCGCTTAAAAAGAGTTTTATAGAATCCGAATGATGGTCAACTAATACTTTTATGAAAGAGGAGAAATCATCAAGATAATGAATTTCATCTATAAAGATATAATTCATCTTGCTTAAATCCATTCCATTGAATTGGAGATAATTCAGAAAGTTGTTAACTCCCTTTTCTAAAATATTTTTGTCTGCAATTCTTTCTAAGTCAAAATAGTATATCTGATTTTTGGGAAATCTTTCCATTATTCGTTTGAGAAGTGAGGTTTTGCCAACCTGTCTGGCGCCAAGAATAAAGATTGCTTGCCGGCAAGCAAAATAACACTCTATTTTTTTCTCAATTTCTCTTGGAAACATTTATTTCTCCTTAAAACTTTTGATGCAAACCTTGGAGTCCAAATTAGTCTTGTCAATAAAAATGTCACAATTTGTATGATATACACTACAAATTCTTCCTATAATTTGAATGAAATGTGCCAAAATTATTCCAATATTAACTTCACAACAATTTTGAAATTGAGCAGTTATTCTTCATTTCCTTAAAAGTAGGGAATAAAAAAATTGTACATTCTTAAATGCATTCAGTATCAAAAAACTGAAAGATATCAATTGAAAAAATCAAAAATATAAGAAATATTTTAGAAATGCTTACTTTTCTATTGAATTTCATATTTCTCAAATCGTAAAGATATGAGGGCAAAAAATGATTTTTAGAGAACCTTCAAATTATGATATGTTTAAAAAGATGAATTTGAGTAAATATTTTCTTCTTACGATTTTCTGTTTGATGGCAAGTAGGTTTATCCTTTATGTAAAGATCACTTTTTTTTGATGTCTTTGTGTCCTTGTGGTAAAACCCTATAGAAAAGTGACCACCAGAAAAGTGGTATCATTATCTCGTGATGACCAACAAAATAATATCCTTTTCCGCCGCTGGCAGTAGGACGCTGAACAACATTGGTCATTGGGCGATAATGCAAATTCATATCAAAGACTGCTGTATAAAAATTTTTTAGGGAAAATCCGAGGTTTCTAACAATTGTAACTGCTTTTAAAAAAACTTCAGGCAAAATAACTGCTGAACCGAAATTTATCAAAACCCCGCTATCATTTAATCCTTTTACTTGGTTGCAGAAAATTTTGAAATCCCGAAAACTTGCTCCGCCTATTGATTCACCATTTGCATATTTATGCTGGTGGGTTATATCGGTTCCAATTGCAACATGAACTGTAACTGGAATATTGTGTTGATATGCTTTTGCCAGGATGCTGTATTCCCAATATTTTGGCTTTTCTTCAAAAATATATTTTCCCAGAGCCTCACCATAGCCCAGTCCCGATTCATAACCTTTATTGATAACTTGATTGATAATCCTTCCTGTTTCTTTACCCATTCCGAAACTTCCATCCTCAAGTGATGAATCTACATCTTCTGAAGTTTTTCCGAAAAAGGCTATTTCAAAGTCGTGAATACAAACCGAGCCATTTACCGCAATGGTATTAATTATTCCTTTTTCAATTGCTTTAATGAAAATCGGCGAAAGTCCACATTTGATAACATGTCCGCCCATCATCACAATTATCGGTTTTTTATTTTCAATAGCATCTTCACAATGAGATAGAAATTCTTTGAATTCTTTAGCTTTCAGAATATCAGGAAGCCCTTCAATAAAATCTTTGGTTGAAACTTCTTTATCTATTTTCATAAAATTTTTAATATACACCTTGCTGGCTCTATCTTTTACCGAGTAGGTTTTTATTTTATCAAGACTTATTTCTTTATATTTGGACATTTATACTCCACAACAATCCTTGCGAATGTCCGCCAGCTGGATGACTTCGCAATGGGTAACAGCATATAGTTCCATAGCGAAAGGTTCCTCCCCGATGAATCGGGGAGTCGTTTTCGCACTCCATTATTGGTCATTTTCTGAAAAACAAATTTATCAAGATAGTTAAAATAATACTAATCAAAATACAGGTAACAATCGGAAAATGAAAGGACATATTTTCTCTTTTAATATTTATATCACCTGGCAGTTTGCCAAGATGTTTTCTGATATTTGTGCTGGTTAGAAGCAGACCAATAACTATTAATACAATTCCAAAAATTATTAGTATTCTTCCAATTTGTGGCATAGTTGTAACACATTCTCCATGCAATATTGCTTAATTTATCCCGAAAATATCGGGATAAGTCAGGCTAATATTACTTCATTACAACCATCTTTTTAATTTCATTGTAATCCTTGGTTTTGAGTTGATAGAAATAGACTCCATTTGCAATATCATGAACATCTAATTCCACTATACCATTTTTACCTTCAACTGTCTTTACTAATTCTCCACGAATGTTATAAATTTTAATTGTAGCGTCCTGGCTCAGCGTGCTTCCTTTGAGTTTATACTTAATAACAGTAGATTTTGCAACAGGATTTGGATAGTTTGCAAAGAGCTTTGTCTCAGTTATAAAATCTATTTCAGCGATACCTGATTGCGGAATTCCAACACCACTTACTGGAAGAAATTCTCTTTGAGATGGAAGAACAAGAATTATAACATTACCATTATAGGGTTGCTGTAAAGTTGGCTCAAAGGTCAAATCATAAGTTTTTGTTTGTCCAGCAAGAATGCTATACGAGATTTGATTCTTCAAAGCTGATGTTCCAGCTTCAGCAACAGTATAACCATATGGTGTTCTAATAGTTCCGCTTAATGTGTCACCACCTAAATTGTATATTATAAACTGTGAAGTGGAATCCTCGCCTATTACTACCTCGCCAAAATCAATAGAACAGGGACTTAAAGAAAATACTGGATAATCTGGCACAGTTGGCGGAAATGTAATAAAATCAATCCATGCACAATCACTACCACTACTAACTCCAACATCCTTTTCATAAGCCCATTTGAATGTATGATTGCCAGAGGATACAGAATATGATACTTCACCCCAACTAACTGTTCCTGCCCATTGCCCTTGTGCAACACCATCAATGTAAAATTTCAGATAATCATAACCCGCTTCTGATGAGACTTTACGATAGAAAGAAATATCACCAGCATAGACATCCATATTTACTGATAGTTGAGTGGCCTGACTGTGAGAGATTGTTCCTGATTTTGCACAATAAATACCTTCATATGGATATTCAGTTACCACATTCCAATTCGCACTTCCTCCATGAGTCCAATTATAACTGGAAAAGTCTCCTGTTTCAAAATCTTCAATAGGTGGTGCACCAATTAAAATAGTAAATAAGAAAACATTGGAATAGTCACCCTCATTACAGCTTACATCTAAATTAAAATGTGCAGTATGACTTTCAGGTGTGGTTGGAGAAACAGAGATATTTACATATCCAGTATCAATCTGGGTTGGAGCTAAATCCTCAAAATCTGTTAATGTCCCATTTATTGTAATATACTGGTCATAAGAATACAGGTTAGCAGTAATATCTTCAGCCGTCTCAGTTCCATTATTTTTCAAAACAACATACAAGTCAGCACTCTCACCCGGGTCTAAATTTCCATCGCCATTACCGCCAACCGAATCGTCAATATAATAATTGTCAAAAATCAGATTTGGGCCCTGAATAAATTCAGTGGAGATTGCGTCAAGGTCAAATCCTGCATCAGGCACTGAAGCACTTCCGTCTCCATCATCAAGAATTTTAATAAACCGAACTTCAGAAAGACCAGATGCACTAATGTCAAATTCTGTTGTTCCAAATCCTGTTCCAACATTTATATAAGGGCCATCAATCATTTGACTAACCAAACAGGTAAAACCTTCTGGTGATGTGTCTCCTTCAAATACTGTAAAGTCATTATACGGGCCATCAATAATAGGATATTGCATATCAATAATGCACCAACCATCTTTACCAATAGAATAATTTATATTGTCAGGGGCACCCAAACATCCAGGTGTATTTCCCTCATCTGCTGGGTTGTTATCAGGAATCTGACTTGCAGAGAATTTATAACCATAATATGTTGGCTCGTTTATAGGTTGTAATTGAAAATCAGTTATAGCAGAACCCAATGAAGGGACTATAATGTCATTGACTGTTTGACTTTCATAACCATTTGCAGTTACGGTTATAGAATGAGTTCCTGGAAGAACATATTTATGATAATCTCCCACTGCAGAATCTGTATAAGTTGGGAAGTAATCATCCACCCATACGATTGCTCGGACTGGCTCTCCGGTTTCTGCATCTGTTACAATACCTTCAACACCATATCCGGAATATTCTATCATAGTAAGCATAGCCGGTTTATTTCTATTATAATATAACATGATTTGTGATGGTGGTGGATGTTTACTATAAGAAATTTCCATTGACCAACTTATTGAGCCCATCATTCCATAATTTGTATCCTTGGAACTTCCATTTATTGGATACATTCCTGTGCAACCTTGGCCATAGCCCAGACTTGGATATAGTGAGGTTGAAGAATAAACGCTTGCTAACTGTATTATATGGTTATAATCAGGACATTGGTCTGGACGATAACTCCATGGACAGGAGATATATTCAGTCCCGGAATGGTAGGTTGTATGAACTACGAATTGTCTATTATACATACAATTACGAAGGGCTTTTGTTTCTGCTTGTGAGTAAGCTCCCCAACTGCCTCCCCAACCATCCCACATATAACCCCAATCTCTGTTTAGATCTACACCGTTCCCATTATATCTAACATCGTGAATACGACCATAAGGGTTGACGCAATAATATAACCAAATCTCACGATTATTAATTAAGTCTGTGATTGTAGAGTCGCTGCCATAACCAATGCAAAGGTCTCGCGCAAATCTAATTACATTCTCGGAACAACCAATCTCATCACCGTGAATTCCACCATCAAACATTACCTCAGCTTCATTCTCATCTATATCAACATTATCAGTTATTTTGAGGGCTCCAAGTTCATATCCTCCACTTGTATAGCCAAAGATATGCTTCTCACAAATATCAGGGAAATTTCCTGCAAGACTATCTGCTAATGCAACTATCTCAGGAAAAGTATGATAAGCATCTCGGGTTCTATCCATATTTGACCAAAACACACTTGAGGTTCTATTTAAATCTGCATCTAATATCTCATATTCTAAACCTGTGATTTTTAACTTCTCTAATTCATCTGGAGTTAAATATACTCTGGCAAAACCAGGATAAATATCACCATTGAATCTAAAAGAATATAATATTTGGTAATCCTCTTCTGTATAAAGATTAACCTTTACTTCCATCTCATCTTTTCGCCAGGCAAAAGATTGTGAAGTAAAAAAGATAGCGATTAATACAAAAATTAATAAGACTCGTTTCATATTTCTTCCTTAATTGAATTATTTTAACATATTTTTGATATTGATTTTTTTTTGTCAACTTTCAAAATTATCCGCAAATAATATAAAAATAAATCTCGGGATTATTTGATATCACTGCTGTCCAAAATAGCGTCCATCCCTAAACTATAATCATAAAAATGAATTGATTGACAAATTTTACTTATCTTGCATTTATAACAAATTAAAGGGAAAAACTATCTTTTCCTTTTACTTCACTGAATTTTCTGGAGAATTAAATTATGGATGACTTAAAAAAATTAACTTTAAAATCTTTACTTATCTATGTTGCAAATAAATATTCAGATAGACCTGCATTGTCTTTTGTATCAGGCACTCCAATATCTTATTCTGAATTACGAGAAAGTGTTCGGGAACTATCAAAGTTTTTGCATCATCAGGGAATAATTGTTGGTGATAAAGTAGCAATACTAAGTGAAAACAATCCGAATTGGGGAATAGCATATTTTGCTATAACTACAATGGGAGCAATTGCAGTTCCCATACTTCCAGATTTTCATGTTAGCGAAGTTCATCACATACTGAGACATTCAAATTGTAAAGCAATCTTCGTTTCAGAAAAATATTATGAAAAAATTGAGGACTTTAGAAGTGATACACTTTCGTCAATCATCTTAATAAATGATTTCAGTCTTATACCACTTGAGACATCAAAAGTAGTTCTAAAAAAATTAATACTTGAAGGAAGTAAAGAAATTGCAAAGATAAAAGAAGCAGCATTACGGTTAACAAAAATCATATCCCCAGAAGTGCAAGAGGATGATATTGCTGTTATTATTTATACATCTGGAACTACAGGTCATTCAAAGGGAGTTGTTCTAACTCACAAAAACATTGTTTTTGATGCGATCGCAACTCTTAAAATTCAAAATATCACAACTGATGACCGTTTACTCTCTATCCTTCCTTTACCCCATACTTATGAGTGCACTATTGGTTTTATAGTTCCAATTATACGAGGAGCTTGCATTTATTATCTGGAAAAACCACCAACAGCAAGAGTCCTTTTGCCAGCGATGCAGAAAATAAAACCAACTATGATATTAACCGTTCCTCTTATTATTGAAAAAATATTTAAAACGAAAATATCACCAAATTTTACCCATAATACAATTATTAGAAAACTATATCACTTCCCACCAATAAGAAAAATATTACATAGATTAGCTGGAAAGAAGCTAATGAAATCTTTTGGAGGAAAGTTAAGATTTTTCGGTATAGGTGGAGCTTTATTATCACCGGAAGTAGAAAAATTCCTTAGAGAAGCAAAATTTCCGTATGCAATTGGATATGGTCTTACAGAGACATCGCCTTTAATAGCAGGTTCAAATGCAGAAATGACAAAATATCGTTCAACAGGCTATATGATACCAGGTGTTGAGGTACGAATCATTAATCAAAATAAGCAAACAGGAGAAGGTGAAATTGTTGTAAAAGGTGATAATGTAATGAAGGAATACTACAAAGACCCCGAAGGAACAGCAAATGTATTCACAAAGGATGGCTGGTTTAAAACAGGTGATTTGGGTTTATTGAAAAGGAATAAATATCTTTATATAAAAGGTCGTTTAAAGAATATCATTGTTGGTCCAAGCGGAGAAAATATATATCCAGAAGAAATTGAAGCAGCAATTAATGAATGTAATTATGTATTTGAATCCCTCGTTTTTCAAAAGCAAGAAAAACTTATGGCTCGCGTTTACCTTAATTACGAAGAAATTGACCACGAATTCGCACATCACAAATTCACAGAAACACAATTAAAAAAGAAAATTTCTGAAATCCTCAATAATATTAGAACTGATGTAAATGCAAAAGTTTCAAGTTTTTCCAAAATTCATAATATTATAGAGCAACAAGAACCTTTCAAAAAAACTCCTACACAAAAAATCAAAAGATATCTCTATGTCTAAAAATATTTTTTTTCATTGGAGGTGTTATAATGCAGAAATTTACTTATGTGATAAAGAGAAGTGGTGCAATAGTCCCATTTAATAAAAATAGAATAATGAATGCAATTTATCGTGCAGCAGTTGCAGTCGGTGGTAGAGATAAAAATAAAGCTGAATGGTTAGCAGAACAGGTTGTAAAAAAATTAGAAGAAATTTATCCTGATGAATATAAACCACACATTGAAGAGATTCAAGATGTGGTAGAAAAAATTTTAATAAAAAACGGGCATGATAAAGTTGCTAAAGAATATATTCTATACAGAAATGAAAGGAATAGAAAGCGAAAAGAAAAATCTAAAAAAGCATCTCAACCATCAGAAAATATTCCCTGGTCAAAGTTATGGAAAATTTTAAATTGGGCTGTAGAACATAATCTAAATACAATTGAATCATTAAATAAAAGAATTGCAAATGGAGAATTCCCACACATTGTCCATGAATCAGAATCAGCTTATGAGGACGAAGTTGTAACTGCTTGTGACTTGATAACTGAAAAAAGTAAAGATATACAAATGGTTATTATTAGCGGTCCATCATCTTCAGGGAAAACAACAACAACAATTAAGATTAAAAATAAATTAAAAAAAATTGGCATGAAATTCGTTCCCCTGAATGTTGATAATTATTTTTATGACCTTGAATTACATCCAAAAGACGAATTTGGGGATTATGATTTTGAAACACCACAAGCATTAGATTTGAAACTCGTTAATGCTCATATCCTGAAATTATTAAATGGAGAAGAAATTTTAATCCCATTATATGATTTTAAGACAGGAACTCGTAAACCAAATCAAATAAAGATGAAACTCAATAAGAATGAAGTTCTTTTAATTGATAGCCTGCATGGTTTATATCCAGAATTTGCCAAAGAAATTCCTGATGAAAATAAATTCAAACTTTATCTTGAACCTTTATTGCAAATGAAAGATAATGATAATAAATATATCCGATGGTCTGATATTCGCCTTATGCGAAGGATGCTCCGGGATTCTGCTTATAGAGCATATAATCCACAGCAAACATTGGCGCATTGGCATTATGTTCGCTCAAGTGAAATGCAAAATATCATACCACAAATAAATACAACAGATTTTATTATTAATAGTGCAATGCCTTATGAATTGCCTATTTATGCAAATAGACTGACAGATTCCTTTATCCAATGGGAAAAACAGTTCAAAGATGAGCCCCTTCGTGAAGATGCTTATAAACGTGCTTCAAGAATAGCACGCATTTTGCAATCCGTTGAGCCAGTTGAAGATGAATCAGCAATTCCCGGAGATTCTGTTATTAGAGAATTTATTGGTGGAAGTAAACTTGGTTATTAATTGTATTATAGGAAATATTTTATTTAATTTCAATAATTGACGATGATTATACTATTCAATAAACTGACAAGAATGTTAATATGAATATGAAACATCCATCCCGACAAGTCGGGATAAAGGAGCATGAAAATAGCATGTAAGCATTTCCAATCCCCAATTAAGCCCGTTCCTGACGAGCTCAGGAATCGGGGAGGGGAGAGCTTCTGTCTCGGCTTGGCCGAGCCAAGACGGATGGGAATGAGAGTGTAAGTTTTGATGAATTTATTATATTTTTATCTTTTACTTTGCGTCCTCTGCGTCTCTGTGGTGAAAGCAAAAATGTTAATATTAAAAAATAATAGAAATAATCTTTTATACCAAATTATTAAATATGTCTGAAAAAGAAGAACTTTACCCGAAATTTTCATTTACTGCAGTTGATGTAGAAACAACTGGATTAGACTCAATTCGTGACAATATTATAGAAATTGCGGCAGTAAAGTTTAAAAATAATAAATCTGGAAAAATTTTTCAGTCTTTTATAAATGTTGGTAAACCCCTTCCGAAATTTATAAAATCCCTAACTCAAATATCTGACAGAGACCTTCTAAATGCTCCTCCGCAAAAAATGGTACTTACTGATTTTCTTGAATTCGTTGATGATGACATCCTGTGTTTTCATAATGCAATATTTGATAGAAACTTTATTAATTCCGCTCTGGAAGAATCAGCTCTCCCAAAATTAACCAATAAATTTTATGATACTTTGGAAATTGCAAAAATATTCACTCCTCACTTAAAATCTCATTCTTTATCTAAATTATGCGAGCATTTCCAGATAGAAAATAGAGATGAACATCGTGCAGAAGGTGATGCCAAAGCCACCGGTGAAGTCTTTTTAAAATTAACAGAATTTATTTGTAACAATTTTGAAATTGGCACAATTTATAAAATAGCTGAAATTGCAGAACTTGCACTATTACAAAGTCATCTTCATAAATATCTTTCTATTCTACATAATTTTTTAACTAAAACCGCACTTAAACCTAAGAAAAAGAAAATCAAACAGGATTTCTTTCCACTTAAAAATTTCATATCTAACCTAAAAAAAGAAGAAACGGCTTCAAATAAATTTAACGAAAATGAAATTTTAAAAATGTTTGAAAAAGGTGGTCAAATTGCTGAAAATTTTGAAAATTATGAATACAGACAAGGTCAAATAGATATGACTGCCTGGATAACTGAAGCTTATAAAGATGGCAAAACTTTACTTATTGAAGCTGGAACGGGCATCGGTAAATCACTCTCTTATCTGATACCTTCAATATTTTTCTCAAAATTTGCTAAACAAAGGATTATCATTTCAACAAATACGAAAAATCTACAAGAACAACTCTTCTATAAAGATATTCCAGCTATTCAAAATGTAACTAACCTAACATTTTCTGCTGCTTTACTGAAAGGAAGAAATAACTATCTTTGTTTAAGAAAATGGAATGATATAATATTTGATGTTGCTGGTTACCTCTCGCCTTATGAAGTAAAATTTTTCCTCAACTTGATTATATGGGCAGAAAATACAAATACAGGTGATATTGAAGAAAATCATTCATTCAACCCATCAAAGAGTTCATTATGGAAAAAAATCGCTTCTGATGGGAATTATTGTTATGGCAGAAAATGTCCCTTCTATGACAAATGCTATGTAATTAAAATTCGTCGCCAGGCAGAAAAATCTAATCTTGTTGTTGTTAATCATTCTTTGCTGTTATCTGATGCGGTAAGCGAAAATTCTGTTCTGGGGAATTACTCACATCTGGTGATTGATGAAGCTCATAACTTGCCTCAAACTGCCGCTATCCATTTTGGGTTTTCTATAAATCTATTTGATTTACTTGGTATCGCTAAAAAAATACTAACAAAAGGTGAATTTCAATATGGCATTGCAAATAACATTAGAATCGCTGTTGTAAAAAGCACAATCCCAGAAGAGAAAAAACAACTACTTAGAAATAAATTAGATAATTTTAATGAACCAATTGAAAATCTTGAAAAAATAAGTGTGGAATTCTTTAAAAATATAAATCAGATTGTTATTGAAAACGGAAGCTATGGCAAATTGCGTTTCAAAAACCTTTCAATATTTGATTCATCAAAAAACCTATTAGAAGAGATTAACTATTACATCTCTACAATTTTTAAACTCACTAATTCAATCTATCAAGAACTCTTAAATATAAGTTCAAACATATTTCCATTTTATGACCAGAATATTTCTGATTTAGAAGGACTCTTAAATCAAATAGATGAACTTCAGATAAAATTGCAACATACTTTCTCACCCGATTTTGAAAATTATGCTTTCTGGCTTGAGACAAGAGATAAAGAATTTAATGAAAATAGCCCTCCACATTGTTCAATAGTATGTGCACCAATTGAAGTGAATCAAAATTTATACGATTTCTTATGGTCAAGATTAGAAACGACAATTTTAACCTCAGCAACAATTGCTATACGAGATGAATTTAAGTTTTATAAATCATTGTCAGGGCTGGATAAACTTGAAGAAGATAAACTTATGGAATACATAGCATCATCTCCATTTAATTATCATAAGCAGATGCGGATTTTGATTCCTGATTTTCTACCTAATCCGCAAGACACCTTCTTTTCATCGCAAGCTATATCCTTATTAAAAGAGATAGTTTTAGTTCATAATCGTGGCACATTAGTGCTTTTTACATCATATAAAGATTTAGGTATTGCATTTAATGCCTTATCTGATTCAACCTCTGAACAGAATACCACATTACTCGCACAGGGTAAAACTGGTATGCGAACCAGCACTTTAGATGCATTTCGCAAGGATGAAAACTCTGTTTTGCTCGGCACAAGAAGTTTCTGGGAAGGTGTTGATGTGCCCGGTAAATCACTTGAAATACTGATTCTGTATCGTCTGCCTTTTCTTGTTCCCACAGAACCATTAGTTGAAGCATACACTGATAAGTTAAGAAAAGAAGGTAAGAATGCATTTCTCTATTATATCCTGCCGATTTCATTGCTCCATTTCAAACAGGGATTTGGAAGATTAATTCGTAACAAGACAGACAAGGGCGTGGTTGTAATCCTTGATAGCAGAGTATTTAAAAAGGATTACGGAAAGTACTTTATAAAAGTTATGCCAGTAGAACCAATTAAAATTTCTTCTAATCTTGAATTAACAGATTATATAACAGGATGGTTTGAAAAATGATTTTAATCTTAGAAAATCATTTGAATGATTCACTTTTATACTTGTATTCAAAATAAACAGTCTATCAGGTGGTATGTTTTGAAAAAGTTATTATTTTTTTACTTTTGTTTATCTTTATTCTTTATAATGAGTTCAAGTTTGAATTCTGATACTTCGCAGCTTCCATTCAAAATTGGAGAAGAGCTTATCTTTCAGGTAAATTACGGTATTCTAAATGGTGGAACATTTACAATGTCTATTACAGAAAATGACACAGTATCAGGGCATAAATGTTATCATATTAAATCAAGGACAAAAACAAATAAATTCTTTGATATAATCTACAAAGTTAGAGATAAAATTGATTCTTACTGGGATATGGAAAAATTAGTTTCAAGAAAATATGTAAAGAAATTATCTGAGGGACATTATAAGCAATTTAGGATTCATTATTATTTCCCTGAAGACACTTTAACCCAATATGTGAAACATCGTAAAGGAAAAATAACAAAAACTGAATTCAAATCATTACCAAATGCACAGGATGCGCTATCAATTTTTTATTATATTCGTTTGCATAATTTCAATGTTGGGGACTCAATTTATGTAAATGTAACAGCAGATGGAAGAAATTACAAAACTAAAGTTATGATTGAAGAAAAAAAGAAGCTTAATACTATTTTTGGGGAACAGGAATGTTTTAAAGTCCATCCTGTTATAGAAGGAGAAACAATTTTTAAGCAAACTGGTGAGATGTATCTCTGGCTAACTGCTGATGAATATAAAATCCCGGTAAAACTTGAAAGTGAAGTTAAATATGGAAAGTTTTCTTTTAGACTAAAAGATGCAAAAAATGTTAGACTTAAAATTAAAAAATGACATGAGCGAAGCGAGTATATGACTCAATGACAGTGAACGGAGTGAACTGAATGACAGCGAAGCGTTATGACATCTTATAAACTTTCTGACTTTGATTATTATCTACCTACAGAGAGAATTGCTCAGTATCCTTCAGAAAAAAGAACAGATTCAAAATTAATGGTTCTTAATCGTTCAGACAAAAAAATCAATATTGATAAATTTTTTAATGTAATCAATTATTTGGATAAATCTGACCTGCTTGTGCTGAATGAAACAAAAGTTATACCTGCTCGTTTAATAGGGAGAAAGCCAACAGGTGGAAAGGTTGAAATCTTTCTCCTTGAGCAGATAGATAATAGCCTTTGGAAATGCCTTGTCAAACCAGGCCGTAGATTGAAAGCTGGAAACAAAGTAATTTTTGGAGACAGAATTTTGACAGGAGAAATTATTAAACATAATAAACAAGGCGAAAGAATTGTGAAATTTTCTTTTGAGAAAGACTTTTTTGCAATTTTAGATAAAATTGGAGAAGTCCCACTTCCCCCATATATAAAAAGAGAGCCTATACAGTCTGATAGAATACGTTATCAAACAATATTCGCAAAAAAGAAAGGTTCTGTTGCAGCACCAACTGCAGGTTTACACTTTGATAAAAATCTAATAAGAAAATTTGAGGAAAAAGAGATTGAAATCGCTACAATCAATCTTAAGGTTGGCTTAGATACTTTCCGTCCAGTATCAACATCAAGGATTGAGAATCATAAGATGCATAAAGAATTCTGTGAAGTATCCCCAACTACTGCCAAAAAGATAAATATAGCAAAAAAAGAAGGCAAAAAAATTGTGGCGGTTGGAACAACTACTGTTCGTACTTTAGAAAGCTTTTTTGAAAATGGCGAATTGCATTCGGGCAGGAAATGGACTGATATTTTTATCTATCCTAAATACAAATTCAAAATCGTTGATAAATTAATTACAAATTTCCATCTGCCAAGATCAACTTTGCTAATGCTTGTGTCTGCATTTGCTGGTTATGACTTTATAAAAATTGCATACAAAAAAGCAATTGAAGAAAATTTCCGATTCTACAGTTATGGTGATGCAATGCTTATTTTATAATGTAGCACAGGCTTCCAAGCCTGTGTTTCCGACTTATTAGCATAATTTATTGCAAAAAATGAAATCCAATCTACTTAAAAGTATAAAATTTTATAATAAGATAGACTCCACAGATTTGGAAGCCAAAAGGCTTATTAGTAGTGGTAAAATATTAAACGATACTGTATTAGTCACAGAAATTCAAACCTCAGGAATAGGACGCTTAAATAGGGAATGGGTCTCTGAAAAAGGTGGATTGTGGTTCACAATGATTTTTCCTAACCAAAATTTCAATCCATCTGTAACAGTTTTCACAGGCATCGTTCTGCATAAAATTTTATTACACTTTCTCCCTGATGCTCCCTTAATGATAAAATGGCCTAATGACATATTCTGGAAAGACAAGAAGATGGCTGGAATTCTATGTTCCAATTTTAGAAATTCATCAATCATCGGGATAGGCATTAATATGAATCAAAAAAATATGCCAGAACGAATCAGTAAAATTGCAACTTCCGTGTATATTGAAACAGGCAGGGAGATAAGATTGAAAAAATTCTTGAAAAAATTCTTGGAAAAATTTGAAAAAGAACTCCCGAAATATTTGAATAAAAATCTGCAACCTTTCTATTTATATTATAAAAAATATGATTACTTATCTGAAAAAGAAGTCTTACTAAAACTATCTAAAAATAAATTTATTGGTAAAGTATCCGGTATTTCAGAAACGGGAAATCTGATACTAAATGTGAATGGCAGAGAGAAAAATTTTTTATCAGCAGATAAAATTGACATAATTAGGTGAATTAGTAAATTAGTGAACTGGTTCACCCCGTTAGATATTTATGTTTTTATTTAGATATTATATTATCAGCAATTAGTGGATATAAAAAAGAGTTATAAATTTTTTATAAATTATCTAACGGGGTTAATTAGTTAATTGGCGAATTAATTATTAGTTTGCCAATTAACCAGATTATTAAAATCTTTAATTTTTAATCTTTAATTTTTAATCTTTAATCTTTATTATCAGCCCCAGTAGCTCAGAAGGATAGAGCAGCGGTTTCCTAAACCGTTGGTCGGAGGTTCGAATCCTCTCTGGGGCACCAAATTATAATTCTAATTTTCTATAAATCAATAAATTTAGAAAAACTTGACACTGAAAATATTTAAATAGAGAGTGTGTTTTATTAATAAGGAGATTCAGCGTGAAAAAAGTAAGAACATTTGCAGCTAAATTAGCGCATGCTACTAAAGGAAAAACCAAAACGATTTGCCCTGTCTGTCATTCTGAAATAAAAACTATAGAATTAATTCGTAGTAGACAAAGTAATGGCAAATGGGCACCTAAGAGAGAATTCGTCAAAATCTGTAAATGTAATGAAGAGGAAATATTAGCTTAAAATAATTTATTAACAATTCTACTTATAAATATTTATTGTCCTCTTGTCTATTATTGATAAGAGGATTTTTTGAGTAATTGTAATTAGTTATAAAAGGATATATTAATGGAAAAATTAACTTTATTGATATTCTTCTTACTTATATCGTTTTCAATAAGTTATTCACAATCTAATTCACAGGAGAATGGTTTTCTAATTCTAAATGTTGGCAACAGCGCAAGTATGACAGGAAAAGGGGAGGCGGCTTCAGCAACTTCAAGCGATGCAACTGTTCTCTGGTATAACCCTGCAGCTGTACAAATAAATCAATATTCTAATTTTTGTTTCTCTCATAATAGTTATATAAAAGAGTTTGATATTAATATTGAAAATGCCTCTCTTATTATTAAAAAGGGCAATTATAGTTATGGATTAGGTGTGGTTTATCTTAATTATGGTAAATTGGATAAAACGGATGAGGTTGGTACAATCATTGGAGAATATCATCCTATTGATATTGTCATTGCAGGTAATTATGCTATGCGTATATCTCCCTATTTTTCTTTTGGCACAAATCTGAAAATCGTCTATGAAAAAATTGATACTGAATCTTCTCTTGGATTTGGAACAGATTTAGGAGTAATATACGACTCGTTTATCAAAGGTTTGAATTTGGCGTTTGTTCTACAAAATATTGGATTCTCTACTAAAATGGACAACGAAAGAATAGAATTCCCATTAACATACAAGATTGGTGTTCATCATGAATTAAATTTATTTGAACAATCAGAATTATCAGTTTCGTGTGATTTAATAAAATTTGAGGATGAGGATGTTAAATTGAATCTGGGTTTAGAGTATGCATTTGCAGAAGTAATTTACACTCGCTTAGGATATAAAATAGGTTATGATGTAGAAAACTTTTCCGGTGGACTTGGTATTAAACTTAATAATTACAGATTTGATTATTCTTTTACTCCATTCCAAAGCGGTCTTGGAAATGCACATCGTTTTTCAATATCTTATGATTTTTAGGAAAATAATATGAAACATATATGTTCCGAATCCCTGATTATCCCCGCGGAAGCGGGGAGTAGACGGGACACCCCATTAAATAGTCCGCCAGCTCCAATCCGTCAGTTGACGGACCGATAGAATCGGGTCTGGTGGAAAAGGGGCAGGCAAAGGAGTATGAAAAATAACACACCCCCTCCGATGAATCGGAGACCCCTCTTGATAGAGGGGAATTCCAAAAAATCCCCTCTTGAGAGGGGTGGATGTGCCGATTTATCGGGACAGACGGGGTGTGTAACCGGCGTGCTATTACATATGAAAAAGTTAATCTGTATAATTATTCTAAGTTTTTTCTCCGTAATCATATTGCAAGCCCAAGTTGTATCAAATAACGAAGTAATTGTTCGCTTTTCGCAAAAAGCTGAAACTAAAAACTCATTAACCGGAATATCTTCTTTTGATAATGTCATCTCAAGATATAATGTCCAAAAAATAACCCCTGTTCTTGAGAATAAAGGATTTTATATCTATCATATTTTGTGCGAGAAAAAACTTGATTTTGAAGAACTTAAAAATTTGGTAAATATTAAATCCGAAATTATCTATGTCCAACCTAATTATATTAATAAAATGCTATCTGTTACCCCAAATGATCCAAAATACTATAAACAGTGGGGCTTAGAAGCTATTAGAGCAAATAAAGCTTGGGATATTGAAAAAGGTAATGAGCAAGTTGTAATTGGACTGATTGATTCAGGAGTGGATTATAATCATCCTGATTTGGCTAATAATATCTGGATTAATCCTGATGAAATCCCTGATAATGGAATTGATGATGATAATAATGGCTTTATTGATGACTGGCAGGGATGGGATTTCACTGATACTGAAATGTTAGAGGCTCTTGGAGATTGTAGAGAAAGAGACAATGACCCAATGGATGACCTTGGACATGGCACTCACTGTGCGGGTATTATCAGTGCACAAACAAACAATAATTTAGGTGTTGCTGGAGTGACCTGGTTTTGCAAACTGATGAACATTCGTGCGGGATTTCGCACAACTGCCGGAGGTTTCCTTGAGGATGATGATGTTTCTTCAGCAATAATCTATGCTGCTGATAATGGGGCTCAAATTATAAGTATTAGCTGGGGTGATACAGAACTATCTCCTGTAATTAGAGATGTCTGCCAGTATGCTTTTGAGATGGGAGTAGTAATTATTGCATCTGCTGGAAATGAAGCTGGGGTCGGATTGTTATATCCTGCTGCATTAGATAATATAATATCTGTTACTGCAGTTGATGAAGACCTCTCTTTATGTTCATTTTCAAGTTACGGAGAAGGAATAGATTTATGTGCCCCTGGACTTAATATAACCAGCACATACCTAAATAATGATTATAAAGAGGAAGGTGGGACATCTATGTCTGCTCCTTTTGTCTCAGGAGCTGTGGCACTTCTTCTATCACAAAATCCTTTGCTAACGAATGACGAAATCTATAATTTGCTCAAAATCTCATGTGATGACCTTGGAGAAAAAGGATATGATAATCAGTTTGGTTACGGAATTATAAATATTGAAAAACTCCTCATTAATTCAACAAAAAGTAACCAAATAGAAGCAGAAATATCTTCCCCAAAATATAATGATGGATTTCATCAAAATTTTCCAATTATTGGAAATGCTTATTGTCCTGAATTCTTTCACTATTCAGTAACATTCACAGATAAACCAAATCCTGAAGAAAATGATTGGCTGGATATCGTAACTCATAATCCCACACCATATTATTATGACACTCTTGTCTTTGACGATACACTGGCATTTTTCAACACTGAAGGTATCGCAGATTCAACCTATTATCTCCGCTTGTCTGTTAAGGATATAAATGGGAATAACTTTGTAGATATAATAAAAGTCAATATTGATAAATCGCCTCCAGAATTTATTGAAAATACAACCTCAATTAACACCCGTTATAATTTTGATAAAAAAAACTATTATATTTTATCAGTTACTGATGAGCCTGTAAAATTCAAAGCAACTTGCTTTTCTTCAGAAGTTGATAGTTTCTTAATTATTGAGAGTAAATTCTCACGAGTTGCATCGCTTAGACTTCCTGAAAATTTACCTGATACCCAACTCTCGTTCTTTATAGATATTACTAATAAATCTGGATTAAGTAATTCAACGGAAATTTTCTATGATACGATAAATATTGATAATTCTTCAATTGCAACAAGTGGCTTTGAAAAATTATTTGAATATCCAAATGCAGGATATTTATGTCCCAATAATTATGATATAAATAATAATGGGAAAAAAGAATTAGTATTTATGGAATTCCCAGAAGAAGGTACTTATGGGCAGGTAAAGTTTTGTGAAGAAAATAATAATAATGACCTGATTGTTAAATATACTATGCCTGTTGAATTTCAGCCCTGGAGCATTGGAGATAGTAATGGAGATGGAAAATTTGAGATAGTAGGTAATATCGGAGACTCAATACTCATTTATGAGGCTACTTCTGAAGATACTTTTCCAAATAGTTTCATCTTTGGGAAAAGAGGTATTGGAGGATTATACGGTTGTGCATTTCAAGATTTAAATGGCAACGGTAGTGATGAATTATTAGTAAATACAATACTTGATTCCCAGAAAACAGCCTATAGAATTTATAACAGAGAAGTAAATAACGCTTTTGTATATAGCGGACATTGGTTATTGAACAACACTCATACATATTCAAAAAATCAACTTAGTCCACATATCCAGTTTGGCTATTTAGACAACGATGGGCTACTTGACATTCTCCTTTCTGATATTGATGGAGATATTTTAATTTACGAAGCGAAAAATTTGAATTCATTAAATTTTGAAGTTAAAGATACCTTATATATTCCAATTCCTAATGCTCTATATTTAAGTATTGGAGATTTGGACGGCGATGGCACAGATGAATTTATTGTAGGTGGATATAATGAAGACATTATGAACCCTAATAATCAGGTATGGCTTTATGCTGTTTTTGGTGCTATTGAAAACGACCAATATGCAATGATAGATTATACAGAGATTTCCGGTGTATCCTCCAAAAATGGACTCTGTATTGCAGATTTAGACCCTGATAAGCATAACGGTGATGAAGTTATTATTGCTGCCTCACCAGATATATACATATATAAATTACAAAATAATGAATTCAAGCCTATCTGGGTTGGTAATTCGTATCGGTCTTATTATCCGATTTCTCTGGACTTAGATAATGATAATGTTAATGAATCTGTTGCTTTCAACCAAAAGAACGGGCAGGACTCTCTCTGTTTAGTTCTTTATCATTATCCTGATAATATAATTGATGTGCCAATCCCACAAAATTTTACGGCAATACCTATAAATAAAAATTCTATTAGGTTAAATTGGCGTTCTATTTCAGATATAGATTCATTCAAAATCTATCGCACTTCATCATTTGATTCAATATCATTTTCTCTTGATGATACAATAGATACATTTATTGATACAAGCGTCTTTGCAGATACTTTTTATTTTTACCAGGCTTCAGCAATAAAAAATGGAATTGAAAGCTATAAAACATTAAAAAAATTAGCAGTTCCTACT
>JAGGUR010000067.1 GCA_021158425.1 Candidatus Cloacimonadota bacterium
AAAAAGGATTAATTATGCTTAATATTTTAATTGTGGATGATGACAAAAATCTGCGATATTCGTTTAAAAAAATATTTAGAGGAACAGATTATAATATTGTAGAAAGTTCCAACGGAATTGAAGCTCTTAAAATAGTCCAAAATCAGCCAATAGATTTAGTATTTATGGACATAAAGATGCCTCAAATGGATGGATTGACTGCTTTGAAGAAAATTAACGCATTAAATAAGTCCATCCCAATTGTTCTGATGACCGCTTATGGCACCACAGACACCGCAATTGAAACTATGAAATATGGTGCCTTTGACTATATTGTAAAGCCATTTGATATTGGAGAAATTACTAATATTGTAGAAAAAGTCATAAAAAGCAAGGGATTGGAAAGCGAGAAAATTAGTTACTTCGTTGTAAATCCTGAAGAAGAAACAGGAGAAAGGATTATAGGCTCCTCAAAAAGTATGCAGGATGTCTATAAGCTTATTGGTCAGTTTGCCACAGCTGACATTCCAGTTCTTATTACTGGGGAAAGTGGAACTGGCAAGGAGCTTGTTGCCAAAGCACTCCATCTTTATTCCAATAGAAAAGATAAAAAATTTGTAACAGTTAATTGTGCTGCAATACCAAATGATCTATTAGAAAGTGAATTATTCGGATACGAAAAAGGTGCTTTTACTGGAGCAGAAGCAAAAAAAATAGGAAAGTTTGAATTTGCTAATAATGGGACAATTTTTTTGGATGAAATAGGTGATATGAGTCCAGTCCTTCAATCAAAGATTCTGAGAATAATTCAAGAAGGAACATTTGAACGACTTGGCTCCAACCAAACCCAAAAGGTTAATGTAAGAATAATTGCTGCAACTAATATTGACCTCAAAAATGCCATAGAAAATAAACAATTCAGAGAAGATTTATATTACAGATTAAATACTGTGAACATAAAATTGCCCCCACTAAAAGAAAGAGATAATGATATTGTTGAGTTAGCTAATTACTTTATAAGTAAATTTAATAAAGAATTCAAAAAAAGTATTACTAAAATCCCAGAATCAGCTATCAAATTATTGAAGAGTTATAATTGGCCAGGGAATGTAAGGGAGTTGGAAAATGTGATTAAACACGCGGTTGTAATATCTCATTCAAATATTTTACTGAGTGAATATTTGAATATTCCGCAATCTAAAAATTTGATTAAACAAATCTCATCAGATACTTATCTGAAAAATCAGAGGGAAAATGAGGAAAAATTAAAAAAATTGATCTGTGATTTAGCAAGAAGTAAAGAAGGAAAGCTTCTTGAATATATTGAGTCCATCACAATAGATACTATTATGCACATGCAAAATAATAATCAGACACAATCAGCAAAGGTTCTGGGCATAAACAGAATGACATTAAGAAATAAACTGAAAGAACTAAAACTACAGAAAGACGAGAATAAATCAGACACATAATATTTAAATTTTTATAACTCTTCAATCATCCAAACTTGACAAAAGATTATCATTTTTTGATTTATTAACTATCTATGAAATCTAATACCAAACACATTTTTATTACAGGTGGTGTAGTATCGTCTCTTGGCAAAGGGATTGCTTCTTCATCCATTGGATTCCTTCTAAAAAAATTAGGCTATGAAGTTACTATCCAGAAATTTGACCCTTATTTGAATGTTGACCCAGGCACAATGAGTCCATTCCAGCACGGAGAGGTATTCGTTACAGATGACGGGGCAGAAACGGACCTTGATTTGGGACATTATGAGCGATTCTTAGATAGACCGTTGACACAGAAGAGCAACTGTACCGCCGGGCAAATCTATGAAGCGGTCATTACTAATGAACGAAAGGGAAAATATCTTGGTAAGACTGTACAGGTTATTCCTCATATTACTAATGAAATTAAAAAAAAGATTGTCAGCTTAGATAAAAATTCTGATATTGTAATAACAGAGATTGGTGGCACTGTTGGTGATATAGAGAGCTTGCCGTTTTTGGAAGCGATTCGTCAATTCCGTCTTGATTATGGAGCCAAGAACTGCTTTTTTATACATCTTACTTTGATTCCGTATATAGCAGCAGCAGGAGAGGCAAAAACCAAGCCAACTCAGCATAGCGTCATAAAGATGCGCGAAATTGGTATTCAACCCGATATGTTGATTTGCCGTTCAGCAAAGAAAATGACAAAAGAGATGGTTTCAAAAATTTCGCTTTTCACTAATGTGCCCCAGGAAAATGTTATTGCTGGTATTGATACTTCCTGTATTTATGAAATCCCATTGCTTTTTTATGAACAGAATGTGGCAAAAATTATATGTAACCATTTTAATATTCCTTTTTCTACAATTGATTTTACAGAATGGAATAAAATGATACACAATTTTAAGCATCCACAAAAGCAAGTAACGATTGCACTTTGTGGAAAATATGTCCGTCATCAGGATGCATACAAGAGTGTTGTTGAAAGTTTGATTCACGCGGGGATGTATTTTGCCACGAAAGTGAATATCAAATATATTGACACTGATAAGGCATTTTCAAAGGATAAAAGTAAACCTATTCAATCTCTAAGGGAGTTGCTGGAAGGTGTGAATGGAATTCTTGTTCCCGGAGGATTTGGCATTAGAGGGATTGAAGGGAAAATTTCTATTGTTAGATATGCCAGGGAGAATAATATTCCATTTTTAGGGATATGTCTTGGAATGCAATGTGCAGTTATTGAGTTTGCTCGTAATGTTTTGAAATTCAAAGATGCAAATAGTTCAGAGTTTGATACATCAACAACCCATCCAGTAATTGATTTAATGCCAGAACAAAAGCAGATTAAGAATATGGGTGGCACGATGAGGTTAGGAGCATATCCTTGCAGATTGAAATCAAATTCCCTTGCACACAATATTTATAATAAAAAGCAAGTTTCTGAAAGGCATAGACATCGTTATGAATT
>JAGGUR010000102.1 GCA_021158425.1 Candidatus Cloacimonadota bacterium
AAGCCTTTGAGCGTTCAATTTACTGATGTAAGTAATTCCGTTGTTGACTCAATAGTTGACTGGTTCTGGGAATTTGGTGATGGTGAAACAAGCACAGAACAGAATCCAACTCATACCTATGAAATCCAGGGCAGAAAAACGGTCTTTCTTACTGTTACTGATGGGTTTGGATTTACAGATACGAAAACAAAGATAAACTACATTGATGTGGCAACAGGTGGCGGCTATGTGGTTTATGTTAATCCTGATGGAAGCGGTGACTATACGAATTTGCACGATGGAATGGAAGCAGTTTATGATGGTGACACTTTACTTGTTGCAGATGCGTTGTATTCTGGAACGCTAAATAAGAATATCTCATTTGATGGTAAAAATGTAACAGTAATTTCTGAATATGGGCCTGAAAATTGTATTCTGGATGGTGAGAATGCTGGTTTTGCTTTTGAGATAAGTAATAATGATTTTTCTATTGTCAGTGGTTTTACTTTCAACAATTTTAATAGTTTTGAAAATGGTGGCGGTATAAACTGCGAGAATGCATCTGTAAGAATTGAGAACTGCATATTTGAAAATTGTATTTCTGAATCTGATGGCGGAGCAGTTTTTAGCTCAAATGGTGAAAATCTATTCATTAATAACTGTGAATTCAACGGTTGTGGCGCAGCATCTTGCGGTGCTATTGGAGCCGTCCAGAGTAATAATTTAGTTATTGATAGTTGTAATTTTAATGGAAATTCTGCTAATATTGCTGCTGGAATTTTTCTTGATTCAAATCTCTCAACATTAGTTAAAAACTGTAGTTTTTCCAATAATAATGCCTCCAATAATGGAGGTGGGGTTTACATTTCTGATTGTGATTCAGTTACAATAATTGATTGTGATATTTCAGATAATTCAGCAGAAAATGGTGGAGGAATATGCTCATACACCTGTAATTCACTTGAGGTAAAAGATGTGTTACTATTGAATAATGAGGTTTTCCAATATGGTGGTGGGCTCTATTTTAGTGAAGTTGACCCTATTATTGAAAATTGCATTGTATCAGGAAATATTGCAAAACGCGGTGCAGGAATCTATCTTACTTCAGCTAATTCACAGGTTGTAAATTGTCTAATAACAGATAATTCTGCAACAAGCACTTCTGGAATTGGCGGAGGAATCTGCACAGATGCTTCTGATTTAGTTTTAGAAAATTGTACAATTGCAAATAATTCAGCAGTATCCTTTGCTGGTGGAATTTTTGTGTTTGGTTCTACAGTAAATGTTCAGAATAGCATTTTATGGGGAGATACTCCACAGGAGATATTTCCTCCTTCAGCAGATTTAGTCGCTGGATATTCAGATATCCAAGAAGGGTGGTCCGGGACTGGAAATATTGATGAAGACCCGTTTTTTATTGCAGGGGACCCGTTTGATTATCATTTGCAAGATATAAGTCCTTGTATTGATACCGGCTTGAATGATTATGTTATTTTGGACTATGATTTAGATGGCAATGTTAGAATCTGGGATGGTGATAATACAGGAACAGCAATTGTAGATATGGGCTGCTATGAATTTGGTGCTCCACCTGTGAGTGTAGAACCAGAGCCGGAACCTCAATCTGGAATTACGCTTTATCAGAATTATCCTAATCCATTCACTACCTCAACCACGATTTCTTTTAATTTAGCCACCGGTCTTCGCTACGCTACGCCCCGGCAGGCAGAGAAGGCACAGATAAAAATTTATAATGTAAAAGGACAATTAGTGAGAAAATTAGGATTTCGGATTTCGGATTTCGGATTTGGCGAAGCCGTATGGAGTGGGAGAGATGATAATGGTAATCAGGTGAGTTCTGGTATTTATTTTTATCAAATAAAAGTGGGTGACGATTATTCTGAAATAAGAAAGATGGTGATTTTAAGATAAAAATAAAATTGTAATTACTTTGAGCAGTGGCCACAAAGGCTTAATCCAGGATATATAGAGATATATTTCAAGTATAGAAGTTCTCTAAAGGGTCTTTCTCTATTAGAAAGTAATAATTGTTTTATTATTATTTATCGTACAAAACTTCTCTGTAGATTTATCTAATTTTTTCTATAATATAATTCCAATGTAACACATTATTAAAAAATTCACCAACAAAAGTCACCTTATACTCAGGGCAACAGCGAGGACCACCAAAATCATCTGAGACAAATATCTTATTATCCATTACTTTTATGTTGAATCTAATATTTGTGGAACCTTTTTTAAATACAGATTTATCTGTTGGAATACCGCTGAATTTATCTAACAAAACAACCTTATTACTGTCATTTATTGTGAAAATATAAGCAATGTACTGATATTTGTAACTTGCGGAGATAGTTGAATATTCTATTTCTACAAGTGCATCTAATATATTGTCTTTATTAAAATCCGAGTAATAAACATCCCTTAATATTAGTTCTGAAGGTTTGAGTTCAGTAGGTGCATTTAAATTCTTTTCAGGATGTTCAAATTTTCCATCCTTTAATATAAATTCGGGAATACTTTCCGGGTTTACTGTATCTTCATACATATATGAACCTTTTTGGAATAGCCAAATCTCATCCCAAAAAACATCTTTGAATGGTGGATAAGTGTAATTGTTAAAGTCAATCTCCATAATCTTGTTATTTACTGTTTTCAATTGTTGGGCATTAATATTTAAAAAAGCGAAAAAGCACACAAATATTAATATAATAAAAGATGACCTATATTTCATAAGTTTCCTTTGTTTTATCTATTATATTCTAATCGGGCATAACAAGTTTATTAAATTCTTTTTGAATTTTCCGAGTGAAGGGTCCTGGAATGCCATTTCCTACTTTCAAATCATTAATCTTTATTACAGGGGTTACATCTACTGTAGTTCCAACTATCATACATTCATCAAAAGTCTCAACATCCTGTTTTTTAACTGTGTTGGTTCAGATTTGTCTCGAAAGCTTTCGGGAGAACCATT
>JAGGUR010000159.1 GCA_021158425.1 Candidatus Cloacimonadota bacterium
CGTAAAAGAGTATTAATATCAATAGTTATATCACCTGATTCAAGTCTTGTAGAACCTGTAGCCTGTAATAGCTCAGAAGCAACCATACTTCCACCCTTAAAATCAATTGAGGCAACAACCTTATTGTTAAATAATGTTGACCAGTCAATGCCAATACTGTTTAGAAAGGATTTATCAGCTTTAAATAGTACTGCACTGATTTTTACCTGTTTAGTATCAATTGAAATTTCTGGTTTTTCTTCTTTTAGAACTTCTTCCTCTACTATTAAATCTTTAATTAAATATGCACCAGGTAGTTCCTCAAGAACGAGATTATGATAACTAACAATAATATTGAGAGCTTCCTTCCAATATAATTTTTTAATTGGAATTCCAATTGGTTTTGTTACGCTACTCATATTAATGATTTTTTTACCTTCAAACTGTTGAGACATAACCTCAAGAGTTTTCAAAGCATCTGGAAGAGGTAGAGTTTGAGAAATAGTGATTAATTCTTTTTCACTATAATTGTTACCTATCTGGCGCTGGGCAAATAAGTTATAACATACAAAAAATATGATTAAAATTATAAGTATTTTTTTCATAATTTATCCCCATTCATATATATTATTTCCTCTTCAGGAATACCAATTCTATTTATCATAAAAACTGCCGCTTGTTTATACCAATTAATGTGATCTAAATATCCATAAGCAACCTTTTCACCGGGCGTTAAGGTATGAATCCTTCCTTTATTATCACGCAAAAAAGCTTTATATGGAGTTAATCCTATTATTGTTGATGTATATATATTTAGAAATTTAAGCTCATATTCATCAGATATAGGGGAATGGATTCTGGAATAGAATGGGTTATATCTTAGATTTGTAAACTTAAAATTTCTAAATGGTATATTTTTTAGTTCGGTCCCATCCTCATTATAATATGCATTCAGGGTAATTGTAAAGCTTACTGTATCAGCTTTAGCTACAGATTGTTCAGCAATTTTAATAGATTCAATTGTATAAAGAGGGGATTGATACTCAATTTGAAATATAAAAAAGTAAAGAGATTTTATATCAGCATTACCAGAAATCGTGTATGTATTAAAAGAAAATTCTTTAACCTTTCCAGATTTTGAAATCTGAAAATTAAAACTTACATCAGGGCAGAAATTATCCGCAATATCAACTAAATATTGGTATGTAAGAGTTGGGGTGTCTTCTTTGAGTATCAGTTTACTATTTTCAAGAACCTTTCTTTTCATATTCTCAATAGATTGCATAACCTTTTCTTTATTTTCCAAATCTGGGTTTGCCTTTTTGAGTCCTTCAAGCATCTCTGAGTTTTCTTTGTTTGCCTTTCTCATTTTTTCTAGTCTTCTAACAGAATTTGCATTAGCCAGGATAGTGCCAATTATTACAATTAACAATAACACAACTAAAATAATTGTATTTCTAACTGTATATGGCATATTATCTATTCCCCAAAAATATTTATTTTATATTGAGCGATTTTTGCTAATTTATTATTGGGGTAATCGGTTACTAATTTATTCCAATAATAAATTGCACTATTAATGTCATTTAGTTTTTGGCAAGAGTTGCCAAGCATAATAAGAGCATCGGAAGTTTTAGCTCCCTTTAGTTTAACTATATTTTCAAATATAGATTTTGCCTGGTTAATTTTATCTAATCTGTACAAGCATTCTCCAATAAGATAACTGGCATTATATGCGAGAGGATGGGTTGGATAGTTTTCAATAAACTTATTCAACTCTTTATATGCTTTTTCAATATTTCCAGAAAAATATGTTTCTACGATACTATGATAAATCTCTGGAATATTTTCATCAGATTCTATTTTTTCTATCCAATAACTGTTAATAAAAGGAAATTGTTTCTTTATTTTTTCTCCCATTGCAACAGCCTCGGACTTTGTATATGTACTATCCAGCCGTAAGCGATAGAAAATTTCCCCGTCTTTTTTAACAGAAGAAACTTTTGTTTTATATCCGTATTGTTCTATTTTGCTCTTTGCTTCTTCAACTTTTGAAAGGTTTTTTCTTGATACTAATTGTAATTCAAATACATTTTTTTTATTATCTTTTTTATAAGAAGCATATTCATTTTGTGATATTTTAGATACTGATTTTTCTATAACTTCCTTTATAGTCGCTTCTGGCACTCTTTCCGTTTTTTCTTTATTAGTATCCTTAGTTTTAGAAAAAGTATTAATTTTATTTTGAGCTATTTTTGCTAACTCATTATTTGGATAATCAGTTACTAATTTATTCCAATAATAAATTGCGGTATTAATGTCATTTAGTTTTTGGTAAGAATTCCCAAGCATCATAAGTGCATCAGGTGTTTTAACTCCATTTTGTTTGAGAATATTTTCAAAAATATCTTTCGCTTCTGAAATTTTTCCCATCGTGTAAAGACATTCCCCTATAAGATAATTAGCATTATAAGAATATTTACACTCAGGGTATTCTAAAACAAATTCTTTAAACCTTTCGTATGCTTCTTGTGAATTCCCTGCAAAATATAATTTTGTAATAGAGTTATAAATTTTTAATTTATCTTTTTCAGAAGCTTCTTTATAAATCTCAGGTTCAAGTGGTTCTTCAGTTATTGGTTCTGAAGGTTTTTCCGTCACTTCAGCTATGTGAATCTTAGATAAACTTTCTTCTTTTTCTTCTTTAATATCTTTGGGATTAGGATACGAAAAAGTCATATCATATTTCCAGATTGGTAAATTTTGAATGGAATGTTCTGTAATTCTTTCAATTCTGCCATCAGGAAATAGTTTTGAAAACTTAATAATATTCCGTTTTTCCGTTGTATATCCTGAAATTTGAAAGTTATTTTCTGAGCTTTTTAAATTAGTTATCCAACTTATTTCATTTTCTAAGAATGAATTCGCTATAACATTTAGGATATAATGCCACTGATTTTTGTTTCCTGTTAATTTCTCAATTTTTTTAACATTTGCTTCCAGGACAGAAAGTTCTTTTTTTACTTTATCAAGTTTAGCAATTATAGCCTTATGTTTTTTTAGTTCAACTTCCAGATTTAAATTCACTTTTCCAGCATCTAAGACCTCTTGTTTCAAGTTCATATTTCTAATGGTACCGGTTAAAGCAAAATAGAATATTGCAGCTAAAACAAGAAATCCATGCCATGCTATTTTGAAATGCTTTTGACTTTCAATTATCTTTGATGTAAGGAGATTGCTCGGGAAAAAATCTTTATTTTTTGGTTCTAATGTCTTCCATGCAAGTGCAATTGGTATAGCAAATCTTGCAATTTTTTTTGATACTTGCTCACCACCCTTGATTTCCGAAATATCAATATTCTTTAAATCTAAACGGCAAACTGTTGATTTAGGTTTTAGATTTTTCTTAAAATATTCAATATCTTCATCAAGTATGTTTTCCCCAGCCATGACTATATGCTGAGTTATTGGAATGCCCGATACATCCTGTTCCAATATAACTTTTGAATAAATTGCCTTCCTAATTCCCTCTGAGTCAGTTTGCGAAACAATAATTGGAAAGGTTTTTACATAGCTACCACCTTTCATTATAATTCCCACTTTATAATCAATACCAATGTACAAAATCAACACATAATCCTCTGGAGGAAAGTCATAGCAAGCTCTCACTAAATTCATTAGTGAGATTTCATTTGTATCTATAAAACTATAAAAGAATTTCTTTTTTGAAATAACAAGATTAATATCCTGCAAGGCATTAAGAAGTTCAAATTTACCATGATGCACAAAAGCCAAAACAGTTTTATCAGGGTTTAATATATAACTTAACTCATAATCTTTGGATTGGATTTCTTCTTTGGATAAAAGTTCTGATTTGATTCTCTTTTTTATCTTTGCTATAGGTATTTCATCAAATTGCTTATATGAAATTTGTTCTTCGTTTGCATTGATGGCAATCTTGCCTTTTTCTATAGGAAATTTAAGAAGTAATTTTTGTAAGTCATTTTGCCCTGATATTGCTTTTTCTTTTTCAATTTCTTCAAAACTTTCTTTTTCATCAAATTCTGAGATTTCCGGAATATTTAGCTCTTCCTCTTCTAATGCAGATTTCTTTTCTTCTTCAGTAATTTCTTTTGGGTATAAAGGGGATGAAAGTTCAGTCTCTTCTAAACGCTGTATTTTTATTTTACCATTTTCTAAAGCAAGTTGAGCAACTTTAATTGATAATCCATCTTGAAAAATACCAAATGCTAATTTCTCTTTTTTAAATTTCATTATTTAAAGGTCTATTTTGAGTAAATTAACAACTGCTCCATTCTCTTTCTGTTATTTGAAAAATTAATAGCTATTTCCTTTGTTATGATATTATCTTTATATAAATTGAAAAGGTCTTGCTCAAGGGTTATCATACCTTTTCTTTTACCTTCAGTAATCATCTGATATATTTCGCTGATATTTTTATTTCTTATTGCGGCGCGCACTGATGCATCTACAGAAAGAATCTCTTTTGCTAAGGTTAGCTTGCCTTGCTTATTTGGAACTAATTTTTGAGAGATAATCACTTTCAAGGTATCCGCCAATCTTAATCTTATTCTATCTTGCTCTCTTGGAGGAAATTCAGCAATAATTCTATGCATACTATCAACCGCAGAACTTGTGTGCAGGGTAGTAAAACACTTATGACCGCTATCGGTGGCTTCAAGAACTGTAGCAATTGTTTCCGGGTCTCGCATCTCTCCAACAACAATTACATCCGGGTCCTGTCTTAATGCTTGTATTGTTCCCTCTCTAAAGCTTAATACATCTTCGCCAACTTCCCTATGTCTAATAATACATTTATCTGATTGGTGGATATATTCAATTGGATTTCCGATAATTACAATATGAGAGTTATTGTTGTGATTATTCATATCTATAATAGAATCCAATGTACAACTTTTTCCTGACCCTGTGATTCCTGTTACCAAAATTAGACCTGATTTTTCATATTGGAGGTCTAACCTTTTGATAATTGGTTCGGGAAAGTTTAAAGATTGTATTGTAAATAATTCTTGGTTGATGCGTCTAAAATTTGCTACTAAAGCATTACTTTCATAATAGATATCGCTACGAAAACGGCTGGGTTTTTCCCCCTCTTCTAATACCATTCCTACAGAGAGGTCTACATTTTTATTTTTAAAAAGTGTTATTTTCTGTTCGTCAGATAGGATACTTAATAAAATAGCGGTAACTTCATCATCAGTGTATGAAGGCATATCCTGATGTGGAGATTTCTTCCCATAGACTCTATACCAGATTTGTCTATTTGCTCCTGGCCCGCCGAAATCCATATCAGAGGCGTTTATTTCTCGCATATGCTTAAGTAACCTTCTAAGGTTATCGTAAGCTTCTTTTCTCCAGGTTGCATTATAAGTGATAATTTTGTTAATGTTCTGGAATCTACTTGTACCAGTTAAATATTCTGGTAATCCTACTAACATTTCAGGGGTAAAAGATAGACTCATAAGTTCCTTTCGTCGTTCGTTGAACGGTTGTGCTACTCGAATCGTCATACGGTAACCGGTTAACGAGCCGATAGCCATTGGACATATACCGTTTCCAGCTGCGCAATCCCCGCGTCCGCGGGGATTAACGATACACGATATTCTTTATTTTTCTCCAGTAACGAGTTTCAGCATAACAATTCTTTGAATAGATTTGCGCCATTTGGAAAATGTACAATTTATAATATTAATCATAAATCTTTTTAATAGTTTTTCACCTTTGTATGCAAAGAAATCTAACATCCTTTTTCTATCAAAATGTCTAACCTTAACAGCCGTTTCTGCACGAAGTTTAGTAAACACAGAGCCGGCTAATATAAAGCTTTCTTCTCCCCATGTATCTCCCTTTCTTAGATAATCTACCGTTGTATTACTAAGCCAGACTGATATATCGCCACTTTCAACCAGAATGATTGAACCGGATTTTTTATCGCCAACCGGAATATATTCACTGACATCATATTTATGAATACGACCAAGTGCTAAAAAGTCAACTTTTTCTTCTGGCGTGAATCCATGTAATATAAGTGGTTCACCTTTTTGCACAGCTTCGGTTCCGGGTTCAAACGCTTTTTGGAGTGGACCGTATAAATCTTCAGCGTATCGTAATCCTTTTTTTACAACCTCAAGAAGTTCCTCTGCATTAATAGGTTTAGAAAGGTATTGGAATGCACCAGAATGAACTGCTTTTACCGCACCTTCAATACTTGAGAAACCGGTAGTAATGACAATTACAGCTAATGGTTGTTTCTTTTTAATTCTTTTCATTAGTTCAAGCCCATCTATACGGGGCATAACCATATCAACGAGGAAAAGGTCAAAGTCATCATATTCCATTTTATCAAGAGCATCCTGTCCATCAACTGCAAGTGTTACTTTATATCCGTCTTCTTCAAGAAACTCCTTACAAAGCTCTCGGATACTTTGTTCGTCATCCACAACTAAAATATGTTTTTTCATAGTATTAAACCTGTTTTTGTTTTTTTCTTTCCTCTTTAATCAATTCTAATTTTTTTAACTCTTGCAACCTTGTTAATATACCATTTATTTTATTGATGGCTTCGGTCATCTGATTGCTTGATTTAAAAAGTTTTTCGTCGTCATATTCCGCAGCAGCTTTTTTGACTCTACTTAATGACAGGGAGATTACACTCAGAGGATTATTTATATCATGGTCTATCCCGGCAATATTGGCTGCAGTTTGTACAAC
>JAGGUR010000018.1 GCA_021158425.1 Candidatus Cloacimonadota bacterium
ATTGCATCAATACTCTTTTATTTCCTGCAGGCACCAGATGTAGCAATGGCTGAAGCATCTATTGGAGCGGCATTGGTCACTGCTATATTTGTTATAGCAATCAGACGAACAGAAAGGCATGAAGAATGAGAAAAATTATCGGTATTATCTTATTGATTATTATTTGTTGGGGAATTATTTTAGCCCTATATAAAATCCCTTTTGGAATACCAAAAACAAAAGTTGGCGAATATTATATAGATAAAGGAAGGGAGGAAACAGGAGCCGCAAATGTTGTAACTTCAGTGGTTCTCAATTATCGTGGTTTTGATACTCTTGGCGAGGTGACAGTTCTTTTTATTGCAGCAATTGGATTGGGCGCTGCTTTGGCGACCCTTAAGAAAAAGGAAAAAAGGAAAATTGAACCTTCAAGTTTAATATTGCGTACCGGTTGCCGATTTTTATTTCCTCTAATACTCCTTTTTGGAGCATACATTTTTATTCACGGGCATCTAACTCCTGGTGGAGGTTTTCAAGGAGGTGCCATTATCGCCTCAGCATTTATTCTCGTTTATTTGGGATGTCGGGGAAGAAGAATAAGTGAAGTAAGCAGTAAAACTACTGAATCTCTGGGTGGATTGATTTTTGTCATAATAGGATTAGTTGGTTTAGCCGTTGGTGGGCATTATTTTCTATCCAATTTCCTTCCAAAAGGAGAATTAAATACTTTGTTCAGTGCAGGCATAATTCCGATAATATATATAGCCATTGGATTTAAGGTAGGTTCAGAATTAGCCGGGGTTATTGATAACTTAATGGAGGAAAGTTAATGGATTTTCTGTCTAATAATATTTATTATATTGGTGCCTTTGGGCTGATATTTATAGGACTTTTTATTATTTTAGTCAAACATAATCTAATCAAAGTAATAATTGGAATAAGCATTCTGGAGACAGGGGTAAATCTGTTCCTCATCGCTGTGGGTTATATCAGCAAAGGGACAGCCCCTATATTTTCCAGACCAGGACTCAATGCTAAGAATATGGTTGACCCTGTTCCACAGGCATTGGTGCTAACTGCTATTGTTATTGGAGTGGCGGTTCTAGCTCTGGCTCTCTCTTTGGCAATAAGATTATACAAACATTATGGAACCCTTGATTTGCGAAAGATAAAGGAGCAAAGATGGTAAAAAATCTCAAAACGAATGACAAATCTCAAAAAAACAAATTTCAAATAAATTACAATGACCAATAGTCAAAATTCTAAACCAGTATATGATCTTGAGGAAAGGACATTTCGATTTGCGAAAAATGTAAGGATTTTTTTGAAAACATTACCAAGCACAATGGCCAATATTGAAGATGGCAAGCAATTGATTAGGTCTTCTGGTTCAATAGGAGCCAATTATAGAGAAGCAAATGAAGCATTAAGTAAAAAAGACTTTTTAATGAGAGTTAAGATAAGTCGCAAAGAAGCGAAGGAGAGTATTTATTGGCTTAGATTAATCTATGAAACTAATAATCTTAGAAATTCCGCTGAGGCTAAAAGTCTTTTACAAGAAGCTGATGAGTTGAAAAAAATACTTTCTTCAATAGTAGAAAAATCAAAATAATGATTTTTTCTTATTTTGTATGTTATTATTTGTAATTTGAGATTTATTTTTAATTTGGATTTTATAATTTGGATATTTAAAAATAAAAATGGCATCATGGACATACAAGAATCAACATAGGACCGATAAAAAATAGGATATTAGAAAATGAATGAATTAGGTTTATTATCTAACGGGGTAAACCCTGTTCTTCTAATTGTTGTTCCTCTTGCACTTGCTTTTGCAGTGCCCTTAATAGGTTTTATTTCAAAAAAAATTATAAAATATATTCCGGTTCTTGCTTTCCTTTTTAATCTTATTATTGCAATACTTTTAATACCTAAAGTTTTGCATCAACCAATAATTGTTAAAATTGGCGGTTTTCAGCCACCATTCGGTATCAACCTATATGTGGGAACCGTAGGTATTTTATTTTCTACTTTGATAGCTCTAGCAGGATTTTTGGTTTCCATCTACGCATTAAACTATATTAAAGAGGGTCCAAAAGAAAAATATCATATACTTTATCTTCTTCTTCTAACTGGAGCAACAGGTGTAGTTCTTACAGGTGATATATTCAATCTATTCGTCTTTTTTGAAATCCTTTGTATTTCGTCTTATGCTCTGGTAGCTTATTTTGGGAATAGGGCAGGAATTGAATCTTCAATAAAATATCTAATTCAAGGCTCGGTTGGGTCAAGTCTTCTTTTAATAGGAATTGGTCTACTTTACGGACAATTTGGCACTCTTAATATGGCAGACATTGCTAATCAAATTCAATCAGCGAGTTCTCCCTCTATATTTGTTCCAATGGTGCTGATGATAACAGGTCTCGGAGTTGAAGCAGCCATATTCCCACTTAATGCCTGGCTGCCTGATGCACATTCCTCAGCACCTTCATCTATTAGTGCTATCCTTTCTGGAATTGCTATTGAAGTGGGACTTTATGCTGTAATTCGTGTTCTGTTTACGATATTTGGCGCTTCAAACTTCTTGATGTTTTTTGTTTTCTTAGGCGTATTAACACTTCTAATCGGAGAAATGTCTGCATTCAGTCAGAAAAATATAAAAAGAATGTTGGCTTACTCCAGTATTGGTCAAATAGGCTTAATTGTTTTTGCCGTCTCACTTAATACACAATATGGCGTAAGTGCCGGACTTTTTCAGATGATAAGTCATACTCTCGGCAAAGGATTATTGTTTTTAGCAGCGGGTTATATGATTTATAGAACGGCATCTATGGATATTTCTTCTTTTGAAGGTATAGGTAAAAAAATGCCTTATACATCATTGGCTTTTACAATCGGTACATTTTCACTTATAGGTTTACCACCATTTATTGGATTCCCAAGTAAATTTATGATTATAAAAGCTGCTCTTGCCAAAGAGGGGATACTATTTACTGTTCTTGTCGGGCTTGTTCTTTTGGGAACTGTTATTGAAGGTGCTTATTTTTTCCGAGTTGTGCAGGTAATTTATTTTAAGAAAGGAAATGGGAATCAGGAAAGGAAAGAAGCTCCTATCACCGGTTTAATTCCAATGTTTATATTTGCACTCTTAATAATATTTATTGGAATTTATCCAAATTTTATAATCAAAATTTTGAATTCAGCGGCTTCAGAGCTTCTTAATAAAATAGATTACATAAGGAGTGTTTTAGGATGAGTTTGGAGTTATTGATAATAGTTGCTTTTGGTGGTGCATTTCTCACTTATTTTTTAGGCAAGATTTCATCTAAACTTAGGAATAGTTTTGCCGTACTCAATGCATTGGCGTTGGTCGTGATAATTGCTTGTTTATATGGTCAAACTATGGAGAAATCATTCTATTTTGGCTTCTTTAGTTTACCACTCATCCTGAGAAATAATGTGCTTTCCTGGTTTTTTGCCATTGCCATTTCTGTCTTAGGAGCTCTTTCGGTTATCTTTTCATTAAGTTATATGAGGAACAGAGAAAGAACAGATTTCTACTATCTAATGATGCTTTTAGTCAATGCAGCAATGCTGGGTATTGTTTTTTCTGGTGATTTAATTTCCTTTTTTATCTTTTGGGAAATTATGAGCTGGTCTACCTGTATATTAATCAGTTACAACAGAGGTCCAGCTTTAGCTGCTGGAATGAAATATATCATTATGTCTATTATCGGTTCTATGGCAATGCTTGTGGGAATGTTATCTCTCTATACAACTTATGGAACGCTGAATATCGCAACACTTTCTACATTGGTTGCTTCTTCTTCTCATGGATATCTTTTATTTCTCTTGATTATTTTTGGAATTACTTTTGGCATTAAGAATGCTGTAATGCCCCTGCATACCTGGTTACCCGATGCTTATGCAGAGGCGCCTTCGCCATTTACTGCTGTGCTTTCAGGCATGCTCACCCGAATGGGTATTTATGGCTTTCTTTTGATAATGTATGTAATAGTTGGAGCAGGAGCCACTCTTCATTTGGGTCATGGATTTTTTACTTTTAATAATATTCTTGCATGGTTAGGTGCGATTACAATAGTTATTCCAACATTTATTGCTATGCTTCAAAACGATGCAAAAAAACTTCTTGCCTGGCATGGAATTGGACAAGGCGGATATATGATTTTAGGAATTGCCTTTGGAACAAGCCTTGGTATGGCAGGAGGTATATTCCATACTCTTAATCATGCAATATATATATCTCTTCTTTTTATGAGCGTGGCAGCAATTCAGTATAGGACTGGGGGCGTGCGTGATTTAAATTCATTAGGTGGTTTAATTAAAAAAATGCCCATTGCCTTTATTGGTGGCCTATTGGGGATTTGTGGATTAATTGGTATACCATTAACAAATGGATTTGTCTCAAAATGGTTAATCTATAAAACGTTAATTTTAAATGGGGCTCCATTTTTAGCTTTTGCTGCATTGATTGGTACATGGGGGACTATCCTGTCTGTTTACAAGTTCTTGCACAATATATTTCTAGGACAGCTTCCGGAAAAATATAAAAATATACAAAAGTCGCCTTTTAGTATGCGATTACCCATTATTGTTTTATCTTTTGCAATTCTTTTATTTGGTATTCTTCCTGGAATCCCTTTAAAAGTAATTAATGCTATTGACGTTTCTTTAGGTTTCAAATCCCTGAATGTCACATTGTGGGGAATTGCTTCAGATTCCGGCACATTAAATACTATAAACATTTTTGCTGTGGTTTTAGTTTTTGGTGTAATCATTTGGTTACTTTTTAAAGCAGGTAGAAAAGCTCCAAAAGTTGACCAATATGATAATTATGCAGCAGGTGCAGCAATTCCAAAGGGTAAATATCATTATACTGTTGATTACTATAACCCTTTTTATAGGATGGCTACCCCATATTTAAAAGATTTTGTTGATGTATTTTACATGAAAATAGCAAAGTGGACTCAGAACCTTTGCAACACTGTGCGACGGATTTATACAGGATATGTTGGTAATTATGTAATGTATATTGTGCTATTTATGGCATTTCTGATTTTAATACAATTAAAATGGAGTGTATTCTAATGCAAATTTGGGGAATTATTCTATCACCGCTTTTAGCTTTGGTTGTTGGGATATTTTTTCTAGGATTATCAAGAAAAATAATGGCAAGAATCCATTGGCGTTATGGGCCACCTATTACTCAACCCGTTATAGATATAATTAAGTTGTTCAGCCAGAAAAGTATAAGCCACGGAACAATATTCGATCTTGGATTAATTCTTTCATTAGCAGGGTCTTTTGTTGTTATTTTATTTCTTCCATTAGGACAAATGTGTCCATTAAGTTCCGGAGGTTTATTGGCAATATTGTATCTTATGCTATTAGCTCCTTTAGGTATAGCCTTAAGCAGTGGCGAAGCAGCTAATCCTAATTCCAGTATTGGAATATCAAGAAAATTTCTTCTTGCTCTTGGGTATGAGGTGCCCTTACTTTTTATCCTTCTTGCAGTTATGACGCATTATAATACTATTTCATTAGTGGAAATAGTAAGAATACAATCAACTACAGGATGGTCTTTTGGCTCTTTACCTTTGTTGTTATCAGGAATTGCTTACTTTCTGATACTTCCGGCTATATTAGGAATCAGACCTTTTGAAATTGCTGGTGCAGGTCAGGAAATTTCTTCAGGAGCAAATGCCGAATTTGGGGGCAAATTTTTAGCTTTTTCTACTATACAACATGCTTTACACGAATTTATTGGTATTTCTCTTTTTGTAAATTTGTTTCTCGGAGGATGGAGTCTGTTTGGAATTTTGGAACCCATCACAAATACAGTATGGGGTGTTATTCTGGGTATAATCGTCTTCTTAATAAAAATGCTAATAGTATTTATTTTAGGACTTTTTATAAATGCTGTGTTCCCTCGTTTTAGAATTGAGCAAGCGATTAAATATTTATGGAAATGGCCTACATTATTCGCCTTTATAGGGTTGATAGTTGTAGTTTTGGTGAAATGATTGAACAGCGAATGGGAGAATAATCTGTTCGCTGGTTATTTGTAACTGTTTACTAACCGAACGGAGTGAGGTTTAATGGATAGAAATCAACTTAAAAAATGGTTTGAATCTCCAGCAAAAATGGGGCATAAGTATTCCCTTCATGTTGTATATTTTTGTACTGGATGTGGAATTATTGAAATACCACCTTCAATAACAGCCAGGTGGGATGCTGAAAGATTCGGAGTAATTCCTGTGGCTACCCCAAGACAGGCAAACCTTTTCCTTATTACAGGATATGTTTCAGTAAAAACTTTAAAAGCAGTTATCCGCACATACGAACAGATGCCAGAGCCAAAATTTACTGTAGGTTTTGGCTCCTGCCCAATAAATGGTGGGATGTATTGGGATTCATATAATACAATAAAGCATTTGGATAAATATATTCCTATTGATGGATGGATCGCTGGTTGTATGCCAAGACCCGAAGCTATCTTTATTGCCGTAACTCATCTTTGGACATTGATTGATAAAGAGATGGCAGACGGTTATAAAAAATACAAGGAAAACTATAGATATTACAGAGCAAATCAGGAACAACTATATGGTAAATTAGACTGGCCACCATTATTTTCAGAGGAAGATAAGAAATGAAATCACTTAAGAAAAAACTTGAATCCTCATTCAGCGACATTAAAATAAATATTACTGACGATAGTAGAATAACTGTAAATATTAAAAAAGATGCAGTCGTTTCCATTTTAAATTTTCTTAAGAACCTGGGATATGAGCATTTGGCTCTAATATCCTGTATTGACTGGATAGAAGAGAATGAATTTGAACTTGTCTATATTCTTTCTGCCTATATGGAGAAAGACCAGGAATATAATGAGAAAGAAAAGAAAACTATTTTAGTCAAAACGAGGATTTCCAGAGAGGAATCAAAATTTATAACAGTGATAAATATTTTTGAAAATGCCGAGCCTTATGAACGGGAATTACATGAACTTTTTGGGATAAATTTTGAGGGACATCCGCGATTGACGCCACTTTTCCTGGAAAGGGACTATAAAATACCTCCTTTCAGAAAAGATTTTGATACAAGAAAATATGTAAAAGATGTCTTTGATAAAATTCCTTCCATTGAAGAAAGGAAGAAATGAAAACCACTGAGAACACCCCGGTGGAAGGAAAAGAAAAGAATGATTCCACGGGGCAGGCTGAATACACAGAAGAGAAATATCCTCATTCTGAAATAACAAGCAGAATAATTAAATGTGCTATTGAGGTTCACAAGGTGTTAGGTCCAGGCTTTATGGAAAGTATATATGAAAAGGCTCTGATTTACGAGATGAGGCAAGACGGCTTAAAAGTTGATGCTCAGGTACTGGTTCCGATAGTCTATAAAGGAAATAATGTAGGAGAGCATAGATTAGATTTACTCGTGGAAGATGCTGTAATAGTTGAGAATAAAACAGTAAAGGAGTTCAATGAAGTTCATCAAGCACAGGTTTTGTCTTATCTTAAAGCTACAGGTAAAAGGATTGGACTTTTGCTAAATTTTGCTAAAACGAAGTTAGAGATAAAAAGAATTATATTGTGATTTTTTTGGCTATATTAAAATGTAAACTAAATAGGTAAGTTTTTTATGAAAAGTTTTAATTTAAAATCTTACTTTTCAGTGTCTTCAGTGTCTTCAGTGGTTATAAAATTATCTTGTTTGGTTCAGTGGTTTAAATTACAGATAAGGATGAGAAAAAATGAGAGAACTTGAACTCTATTTTGGTCCACAGCATCTTGGAATGGTTGGTAATTTCAGCATCACTCTAAAAGTAGAAGGTGACCGTATTTTAAAAGCTGATGCAAACCCCGGATATTTACATCGCGGTTTTGAAAAACTTATAGAACAAAGAACCTGGATGCAAAACTTCCCTTTAGTGTGTAGAATAAATGTCGTGGAACCTGACCACATGGAATTAATATACTCTATGGGAGTTGAAAAATTAGCTGGAATTGAAGTACCGGAAAGAGGAAAATTTATAAGAAGCATCTATTGTGAACTTGCTCGAGTAGGTTCTCATTTATTCGGATTATGGGCTTATTCTAATATGCTCGGTTTTGATACAGTTGCAAATTGGGCAATGTATCATCGCGATCTTGTATTGGACCTTTTTGAAGAACTTACCGGGGCAAGGGTCTATCATATTTATATTCGCCCCGGTGGAGTAAGACGTGATTTCCCTGAAGGTTTTGAAGATAAAATTGTTAAAACGCTACATACTATTGGTAGTAAAGTGCCGGATTATAATGCTACATTTTTTGAAAATCGTCTCTTCGAAAAAAGAGCCAAAAATATTGGCAAAATAACCTGTGAAGAAGCTAAAAAAATGGGTGCAGTAGGACAGGCTATAAGAGCAACTGGGATGAAGTATGATATCAGAAAGATTGAGCCTTACGCTGCTTATGATAAAGTAGACTGGAAAGTTCCTACAAGAGAAGATGGTGACGCTTATTCACGGATTCTGGTAATTCGTGATGAGATGATTGAAAGCGTTTATATGATATTTAAATTGCTTGATAAAATGCCGAAAAAAGGTGATGTCTATACTAAAACTCCCAATCCATTCAAGTGGAGAGTACCAGCAGGAGAAGCTTATGTGAGATGTGAATCTTCACGAGGAGAGTTAGGACTTTATATAGTAAGTGATGGTGGAGATAAGCCGTATCGGGCACATTTTAGAACTCCTTCTTACTCTCACGGACTGACAATTTTAGAAAAAGTTCTGGAGGGTGAAAGTATCGCTGATGTCGGCAATATTATGATGAGCTTATATGTAGTGGCTCCGGAAATAGACCGATAAATTAAGTATGGGATAAAATATGAAACATACATGTTCCGGAAACAAATCGGGACGCAATGGAGAATGAATCCGCCAGCTGGCGGGACGAGCCAGAGTTATCAGATTTTTTCTGTGTTCTCTGTGTTCTCTGTGTCTCTGCGGTGAGGATTTTCAGATGAGTAAAACAAGTTTTTTAAATCCGTTTAAAGCTATAAAATATCTTTTTGAAAAACCAAAAACTCTAAGGTATCCTTTTGAGCTTAAAGAACCAGCAAAAAGATATAGAGGATTTCATCTCAATGATTGGGATAAATGTACCGGCTGTGGAAATTGTGCTGATATCTGTCCTAATGAAGCCATTGAAATGATAAAAATACCAGAGATTGAAGCAAACCTGGCTGAAGGCAGAAAAAATGAACGTCCACAAATAGATTATGGCAGATGCTGTTTCTGCGGCTTATGTGTTGATATTTGTCCTCCCGGTTCTTTAACTCTTACCAGAGATTATTTACATATACATTTTGATACGAATACCTTTAAATTTATTCCAAAAGACGAGAAACTGGATAAGGCAACTTTTGTGCCTACGGAGGAATATTCAGTATTAAAAGCCAGTTTATCGCATAGAAAACAAGATTATCAGGGCTTTTCACCTGAACTTGAGTATGCACTTTTTGAACCTGAAAGGGTTAAGATGCCTCAGATTCCTCCAGAAAAGAGAAAACTTTCATTCATTGAACAAGTAATCGGTTATAATAAAGATGAAGCAAAACAAGAAGCTGGACGTTGCCTTGAGTGTAAACTTTGCGAAGATGCATGTCCAGCGCATCTTAAAATATCAGAATATATTGATGCGATTTACAGAGATAAACCTAAGGAATCACTTGAAAAAATATATGAAGACAATCCAATTCCTTCCATCTGCGGAAGAATATGTATGAAACATTGCGAAGATGCCTGCTCTTTACGAATAAGAGGAGATGCTCTTGCTATAAGATGGCTCAAACGTTATGCTGCTGACCAGATTAAAAATTTTAAAGAAGAACTTGAGATACATCCAGGTAAACCCACAGGGAAAAAAATTGGTATCATTGGCGCCGGTCCAAGTGGATTATCATTGGCATATTTTCTGCGACTTCAAGGGCATAAAGCAATCGTTTATGATGAATTATCCGGTGGCGGCGGAGCCATCAGAATAGGTCCACCAAAGTATAGACTTCCTCTTGAAGCAATTGATAAAGATGTTAATTATATAGAATCTCTGGGAGTTGAGTTTAAGTTTAATACTAAAGTAGGAAGAGATATAAAATTTGAAGAAATGTTAAATGATAATGATGCTGTTTTTATTGGGATAGGAAACACAGTAAGTTTTTCCACAAGAGTAAAAAATTCTGAAAAATGTATACTTGCTCTTGACTTTCTGAAAGATAATAAGATAGGAAAGCAAAGAAAAGTAGGAAAAGAAGTTATAGTCATTGGTGGTGGAAATGTGGCAATGGATGTTGCAAGAGAAACAATAAGGCTTCAGCATATACAATATCCAGGTGAAAAAGTAATCACCAAAACAGTTTCATTAGAAGATTGGGACGAATTACCAGCCACAGAGGAAGAAGTAGAAGAAGCAAAAGAAGAAGATGTACAATTTAATCCTGCTTGGGGACCAAAAGAAGTTGTACTTGATGATAGTGGAAATATAAAAGGTCTTTTATGTAGAAAAGTGAAATCAGTATTTAACGAACAGGGAAGATTTTCTCCTACTTTTTATGAAGATAAAACGAAATTTCTTACAGGAGATATGATAATTGAGGCTATTGGGCAAAGAGCGGATTTCTCATTTCTTCCCGATGAACTTTCTGATAAACTCGAATTTACTGAAAGAAGAAAAGTTAAAGTTGATGAAAACGGTATGACTTCAATTCCAAAAGTATTTGCGGGCGGTGATATAGTTAATATAAATTTGGATGCAGTTACAGCAATTGCAGATGCAAAAGTTGCCGCACAAGGTATTGATAAATTTTTAAAAAGGCAACAACAAATAATATCAAAAGATGTTATCGGGCCAAAATCATTAGAAAGCAAAAAATATAACGGGAAAGAGTCGGTTGACGATTAACGAATGACGATTCGAGCGTCGCAACCTCAACCGTATGACGAAAAAAGAAGGAAAAGATACTTAAATGAGAAAACTTTTAATTGATGTAACAAAATTGATAAAAGAGAAGGATGCACTGGATAGAATAGATTGCGAATATTTATATCACGAAGGAACCAATAGAGGGATTTTTTCTTTACTTGAGATTGCCGAATTTGGGGTTTTCTGCCGTCAATGTAAAGAAGCATTTTGCGTTGATGCCTGTCCAAAGGAAGCACTAGAACGAACAGAAACAAATCTAATAAAAAGATATAATATGCGATGTGTGGGTTGCAAAAGTTGTATTTTAGCTTGCCCTTTCGGGACAATCTTTCCTGAAGTGATAAATTATATTACATCAAAATGTGATTATTGCCTAAATCAGTTGGATGAAGACCCAAACTATGTTCCACTTTGCGTAAAAACTGCTGGTAATGATGCTGTAAAAATCATTGATATTGATAAGGAAAAACCAGAAGAAAATCTATTTTTTGTTGGTGACCATATGGTTGTAAAAACTCCGAGTTGGAGAGAAAAAGAGAAAAAAGAAGATATGATAAACCCGGGTTACCCGAGACCCACGAAAAAAGGTGTAGGACCATGAAAGAGAAAGAAAAGGATTTAGCGAGCACTATTAATATAAGAGAAGTGTGCGCTGAATGCGAAAGATTGAATCGCCATCTGAAATGGGTGGTCAGTTTCGTAAGTCACGAACTCAGCAGTTCCTTGGGAACGGTCGTTATGAACATAAGTGCCCTCGTAGATACAGAGGTTGCGAAAAGACTTGATAAAGACAAGCAACAAAGAATGATGTTGGGAGCGCTCAGCAGCCTGAACCTCATGCAGGATATGGTCAGAAACTACCTCGCCTCTACAAAGGTCAAGGATGGGCAACTTAGCTTCAATCCTACTAAGATAAACCTTGATAAAGATATTATCAGTAAAATTGTCAAACGCTTAATGCCTGCTCTGAAGATGAAAAGCATGGAATTCATCTGCGAGCATTGCAGAGACCTTGAAGTAGTATGCGACAAATCACTCATACACATTGCAATAAAAAACCTAATCAACAATGCGATAAAATACGGCAGTATAAATACAACTATTCGCTCATCACTAAGAAAATGGCACAAGGGCTTCGAATTTACTATAACGAACGAGGGAATCGGCATTCCTGAGGATAAGCTCGAGGCTGTCTTTGATGAATTCGCACGATTTGACCCGATTGGCATTGGTGGAACTGGTCTCGGTCTATATCTGGTCAGAAAAATAGCCACCATGCACAACGGAAATATTAAAGCAAACGCTGGATACATCCTCAATGATAAGTTCATAACCTACGAAATGGCCAGAAAAAACCCAGACCAATATACTGTAGATCTAAATGAGGAGAGAATTAGAAAATTTGCTACTTTCGTCCTGCGTATCCCTGGTTGGACGCCGGCTAAAAGTGGTTTAAAAGCAAAGAAGGAAGACTAAAATATGGAGAAAATAAAAATGTCTAAACATAAGTCCATTCTGTTTGTGGATGATGACCCGAGCTTTCTGGAAGCAACGACAAATGTGCTTGAAAGTTTCGGTTATAGTGTAATAAAGGCATTAAATCCCAAGAAGTGCTTTGAAACGTTAGATAAAGAGTTGCCAGATCTTATTATCCTTGATGTAATGATGGCACGGATAGATTCTGGATTTGATGTTTGTAGAAAATTGAAAACCGATAATAGAACTAAGGGAATCCCAATTCTGATGCTTACAGCAGTTGACAAGGAATACCCATTTGACTTTGGTAAGACTGCCGGAGATCCCGATTGGTTGCCTGTTGAGGATTTTATAGACAAACCAGTTGAGGCTATGGAATTAGTGGAACATATTCGTGTGCTCCTGAAAGAAAAGTAACTCTGATGTGCTGGATGATTGCAATGTATAGAGAGACAATAAAGGTGGAAATCATATTTGTTTTAGTTTTTCAAACATTGTTAAACCGGTATAATTATTTGTATCTTGGGACATATGAACAGGAGTTTACTAATTCTCGGCTTGTAAATAGTATTATTGAAGATGAGCATTGTTATATAAATAATCCAGGAAATTATGAATAAAATTGAATATATAATAGTTATCAGTTTACTTCAACAACAGATGGAGTTTATTCCAATATTAATTTTTGTAATCAAAATAATCAAGAATATTTTTTCTATTATAAATTTTTATTTCTGCATCCCTGCCCACTGTCAGGCAGGTCTGCTGATCCCCGCAGGTAGCAGGAAAACTTTACTACACGGAGTAAACATAGGAGGATAAGTGATTTTTAAATATCTATTCTACTTGCTCATTTTCCCAGGCTTCTTGTTTGCATCAATTTTTGGAATGATTGTTGGCTGGGTAGATAGAAAAGTTAGTGCAAGAGTGCAGTTCCGTGTTGGACCTCCATTTTTTCAAAACTTCCTGGATGTTTTTAAATTATGGGGCAAGGAAGTCATTCTGGTAAAAAATTCGCCTTATTTTATTTTTATTGCCGCTCCAATCATTGCATTCGCTTCAGTATTGATTACATCTACATTGGTTGGCACTGCTGGCTTTTTGCATCTCGGAATAGGTGGAGACTTAATATTCATAATCTATCTTATGGTTATTTATTCGGTAGCCTTGATATTAGGTGCGTCATCAACTGGAAATATCTATTCAAGTATTGGTGCTGGCAGAGAGATGAAACTTCTGCTTGCGGATGAATTAGCTTTTATCCTTGTAATATTAGTGCCAATAATAAAAAGTGGATATAAGATAAATTTGATAGATATTCTAAATTTCCAACACGCAAATGGAATGATAATCGGTTCTGCGTCTGGAATTATTGCTTTTATTGTCGGCATAATCTGTCTTCAGGCAAAGATGGCAATGCAGCCTTTTGATATTCCTGAAGCGGAAACCGAAATTGTTGGCGGACCCTTGATGGAATATTCTGGTCCCTTGCTGGCATTCTGGCAATTAGCTCATTTTATGATGTATGTATTTCTGCCTTTGCTTTTGGTCATCCTATTCTGGGGAGGAATTAGTTTCTCATCCGTTGGCAGTATTATTGCTGGAATTCTAAAATATTTGCTGATAGTAGTTCTTATGATTTTGATGAAAAATACTAATCCCCGTCTCAGAACAGATACAGCAATAGGTTTCTTCTGGAAAATTGCCAGTCCTCTGGCTTTAGTTGCCGTAATCCTGGCTATATTAGGAGTATAAATTATGGCATTATATAATAAGATTTTGAAAAAGTCTATATGGGTTTTTCATGCAAGCGCCAGCCCGTGTAATAATTGTGATATTGAAATTCTTGATTTGCTGACCCCAGGATATGATATTGAAAGATTTGGAATGAAACTTGTTGGCTCAGTTCGGCATGCAGATGTATTATTAGTAACTGGAATTGTTTCACATAAAGTAGCACCAAGAATAAAGCAATTATATGAACAGGCAGCAAAACCGATTTTTGTCGTTGGAATTGGAAGTTGTACCACTGGAGGCACGACTTTTAAGCAGAGCTATAACAGAGCAGGTGCACCTCTGGATAAGATTATTCCTGTTAATGCCTATGTGCCAGGATGTCCACCCAAACCTGAGGCAATGATTGATGGTATAGTAAAATTATTAGGGACTTTGAAATGACTGAAAAAGAAAAACTTTTTTTTGAAAAATATAAAGACAAAATATCTAAAATCATTACAAAGAAAAAGAGATATTATTTCAATATCAAAAACGAGGATTTGAGAGAAATTGCTGATTATCTTTTCAATACAATGAAATGTCGGCTTTCTATCTGCACTGCTACGGAAGCTTATGATGGTCTGGAAGTTTTGTATCACTTTTCAGATGATACAACTGGAACTTATTATAATCCTCGTGTGCATATTGCTGACCTTGAAAATCCTGAAGTCTATTCTATAACCCCGATTATTGAAGGTGCAAATTGGATTGAGCGCGAGATGTATGACCTCTTCGGAATAAAATTCA